>JADGNO010000211.1 GCA_017883405.1 Occallatibacter sp.
AAGCGACGACTGCGGCAGATTGATGGGCGGATTCGTTTTTTGACGAAGCGAATTGAAGCGGCGGAATTGGTGGACCCGGCAGCTCCGCGATCGGAGCAGGCGGCGGCAAAGGCATTTTTCGGGGCGACGGTGCGCTATGCCAATGCCGCGGGAGCGGAGCGAGTGGTGAGCATTGTAGGCACCGACGAGGTGGATCTGAACCGCAACCACATTAGTTATGTGTCGCCACTGGGGCGGGCGTTAATGAAATCGGAAGCGGGTGACAGCGTGGTTCTGCAGGCGCCGGGCGGGACAGAATACCTGACGGTGCTGGACGTGTATTACGAGCGCATTGCTGTAGAACCGTTCCGCGAACCACCTGGATCGTAGGGCTGGGCAAAGGGACTCGCTGGCCGACGTTCACCTGATGAAGAAGAGGCGATGCGGCACGGGCGGCATTATAGGAAGTGACGCCGTAGATAGTGGTAGACGCAAGAATCAATGCCAGGCTTTGTCACTAGACTTTTGGCGGCCGTTGATTTCCGCTTGATGCAAGGCGTGCTTTTACCAGTTTCTTGATGAGGGGGACCGGCAAGGGCTTGTCGAGCGGGAACTGCACTGTTCCCTTGGACGTTTTGTAGCCGGCCAGTTCGGATTTGAATTGCTGGAGTACGGCTGCTGTGGGGAAGAGGCTGCAGTGGTCTTGAAATGCGGCGAACCAGACCAGGATCTTCTTGAGCTTGAATGCCGGAATTTTGTAGCTGATGACTTGAGTTGCCTCGGCAGGCAGCGCGGAGCGAATGGCGGAGCGCAATTTTACGAGCTGGGCGCGAGCCGGTTGCGGTGTCGCGGCTAGATACTCGTCAACACTCTGTGGCGAGACCTTGACTTTATTTGTTGCAGCCTCAGCGCCGGGCCGTTTCGTCTTCATGCGCAGGATGCTATCAGGGAGTGCTTCTCTTCTCAAGTGGTTGCACGGGCGAAGTCCTGAGCACGCAGTACTAAGCGAGGGTTTTGTACCACTCGACGGTGCGGCGCAGGCCTTCGCTGAAGTCGACTGAAGGCTGGTAGCCGAGCGCGGCTTTGGCGCGTGAAATGTCGGCCAGCGAATCCTTGATGTCGCCGGCGCGCGTCTCTGCATAGGCCGGTTTGCCGTTGTAGCCGGTGAGTCCCTTGAGGATTTCGAAGGTCTGGTTGAGCGTGATTCTTTTGCCAGTGGCCAGGTTCATCATTTTGCCCGCGACGTTTTCTGCAGGAGCTTCAGCGGCCAGCAAGTTTCCTGCGACCACATTATCGATGTAGGTGAAGTCACGGCTCTGCTCGCCGTCGCCAAAGATGGTGGGTTGCTGACCGGCAAGCATTTTGCTGCAGAATTTGGCCAGAACGCCGGAATACTGCGATGTTGGATCCTGATATGGACCGAAGACGTTGAAGTAGCGCAGCGAGACGGTCTCAAGTCCGTACACGCGTGTGAAGCAGGCGAGATAGTGCTCGCACGCAAGCTTGGCGACGGCATACGGCGTGATAGGAGCGGGCAGCATTCCTTCGTGCTTGGGGAGTGTGGGCGTTTCGCCATAGGCGGCCGATGAAGCTGCGTACATAACGCGCCGGACTCCGGCTGCGCGGGCAGCAATGAGCAGGTTAAGGGTTGCGTCAACGCAGGCAACATTGGTGCTGCGCGGATCGGCAACAGAGCGCGGCACCGAGGGCAGAGCTGCTTCGTGAAAGATGATCTCGACGCCTTCGCATGCCTTGGCACAAACGGAGGGGTCGGCCAAATCGCCTTCGAGAAAATCCATCTTCTCAAGCCCGATGAGGTTCTGGCGCTTTCCGGTACTGAGATTGTCAACGCCGCGCACGCTGTCGCCGCGCTCTAAAAGAGCAGATGCGATAGACCGGCCAATAAAACCCGCAGCTCCAGTTACCAGATATTTAGGCAATTTTTAACTCCGAATGCTGGATGATGTGCGGCTTTCGACGACGCAAGCCGCTTGCCTATCATACTAGCTGGTTGAAATGACTAACGGCCATCGATCTTGCCTGGTCCGTTACAATCGTCACCATGGAAGCTACTTCTGCCGATGCGCTTGCGCAACTTAAAGTGAAGATTGAAAATCGGGAAGACCGCATCGGGACCGATCATTCGTCGTACGATTATGGGGCGATTGTCGCGGAGTTTCAGCTGGTTGTGGACACGCGCAATGCGACCAAGGGGATTGACGCGCCGCATATTGTTCGCTGCTAGTCATGCTTGCAGTCAGGGTGGCATTTAGCGCCTGAGATGCGGAAACGACGCTTTGTTTGGTGTATCGTGGTGAGTTCGTTTATGACTTTGCTCCTGCCCACTTTCGCAGAGCCACAACACTTCTCGCAGGTAGAGCAAGTGGCCTTAGCTGCCCTTGCTGCAGGCTCGGTCTTCGTGTTCTGGCGGCGTTTTTCGGTCGTCCTCAGCAAGATCCTCAAATCAAAATCAGACGCGGATTTTCATCTCTTCCCGCTGGCCCCGAGAGTGCGAGATTTTGTAGGCGAAGTGCTGCTGCAGAAAAAGGTAATCCGCGAGAGACCTTTGGCTGGCGTTGCTCACGCGCTCGTTTTCTGGGCGTTTTGCGCTTTTGCGCTGGTAACGCTTAACCATTGCGCGCTTGCATTCGGACTTGGCTTTCTGTCGCCCGCAGGTTTCGTTGGACGTGTTTACTTCTGGTTTGCAGCAGTCTTTGCCGGAGCGTGCGCTGTCGGCATCCTCGGACTTTTCGTTCGCCGCTTCCTGGTGCGCCCAAAGTGGCTGGGCGAGAAGCTTTCATGGGAGTCAGGCTTCGTCGCGTTGCTGATTTTTGTGTTGATGTCCACATACCTTGCCGCCTTCTTCACCGCGGAATCAAGCCCAGCCACGCGCATTCTGTGGTGGATTCACACACTGGCATTGTTCACTTTCCTGCCGATCATTCCTCACACCAAGCATCTGCATCTTGTGCTCAGCCCATTTACGGTTTTCTTATCGCGTGGCGGGTTTTCGCAGATTCCACCGCTGGTGGACGATGACGATTTCGGGTTGGTGGCGGGAACAGATCTGACCCAACTCGTCAGCCTGCAGGCCTTTTCGTGTGTAGAGTGCGGCCGCTGCACGGAGCATTGCCCGGCCAACAATACGGGCAAGATTCTCAACCCTAAGCAAGTAATTCTGGGCGTTCGCGCGTATTTGAACGAGCTTGGACCTGCTTCAACGGAGCCGCTACTGGGCAAGTACAACTCGCAGCAAGCGGCGTTTGAATGCACAACGTGCGGAGCCTGCGAATTTCAATGCCCGGTGGGTATTGAGCACCTGCCGATTATCGTCGGCTTGCGTCGCGGCGCGGTAAACACCGGCGCCTGGGAGAACGACTACGGCGCGAAGCTCTTTCTTGCCCTGGAACGCGGCAGCAATGCGCTGGGCATAAGCCCCGGAGAGCGCGACAAATTTATTGAACGACAAGAGTTCCCCATCTTTGATGGGACGCAGGAGTATTGCTTGTGGCTTGGATGCATGGGCAGTTACGATCCGAAGGGCCGCGAGATTGTGGCCGATCTTGCGCGGGTGATGAAGTATCTTGGCTCGAGCTTTGGCGTTTTGCGCAAGGAGAAATGTACGGGCGATCCTGTTCGCCGGCTCGGTAACGATTTGCTGTTTCAGCAATTGGCTGAAGAGAATCTGGCAACGCTGGCGCAGAACAAGGTCAAGAAGATTATTACGATTTGCCCGCACTGTGTCCGCACCATTCAGGAAGACTGGAAGGCGTTCGGCACGCCGCCGCCGGTTGAACACCACAGCGAATTCCTGGCGCGGCATCTGCATAGATTGCCGTCGATCAAAAAGCAGGAAAAAGTTGTGTTTCACGACCCGTGTTATCTGGGACGTTATCGCAATGTATACGATGAGCCGCGCGCGGTAGCAGCGCTTGGCGGCGATGTTGTTGAAGCGGAGCGCAATCATGAGCGCAGTTTTTGCTGCGGCGCAGGCGGTGGTCTTGCCTTCCTGGGCG
>JADGNO010000212.1 GCA_017883405.1 Occallatibacter sp.
ACTTCGTCGGGATGCTGTTTGAAATAGTCGGTCTGCTCCTGCAGCAGTCGCTGCGCCTCGCCAGCCAGGTCCTCGCCGCTCTCGATCGCTTCTTTGCGGGCAACGTCAAAGCCCGGTTCACCGGCAAGCGCACGCAAAATCCCCTGCCAGCGCGGTGCGGCCTCCGTCAAAAGCTTCAGCGATTTGCGGATGTCGGCCTTGCGGTCCGCGAACAGGTCGAGGTTGTCGCTCAACTCATCCTGCAACGCTGCAAAGTCCTCAAGCGCGTCGCTCAATTTGCTGGCACGCGCCTCGGTTTTGGCTCGAGCTGTAAGAGCTTTGATGACTTCTGCGTGCTCGTTCAGATACTGCGTGTACAGCCCAACGCGCACGTTGGGATCGATGCCCGCTTCGGCAATCTTTTCGATCTGCTCCTCAGTCAGTGGCTCGCGCTTCTTCTTCTGTCCGTGCAGTGAAGTGGCAAGTAGCAAACCGCAAAATACAGCAACAAGAATGCGCATCAGGAAATCCTTCTAGCGCAATCATTCAAACACATGCAAGCGTAAGTGGGAAAGTGCGCAAATGGCGCTCAATAGAATTGGACTTTGAATGAGAAAGGCTTTAGCCATTGAAGGGCCCGGGCTTAACCCGTGCAGAAAAACCGTCAAATCCTGCCGCTCTACTTCTTGAACACCTGGAACATCGAGTCGCTTTGCGCCAGCCTGACATCCGTCAAAGCGTCTTGAACAGTCGCACGGTCTTCAAAGCTGCTGGCATGCAGCATCTCATTCAGCCTGAACGCGGAGTGGCTCAAAAGTATCTCGGCATTCTTGATGCGCTTATCGTTCTTCGCCATCGAAAGATGAATCTTCTGTGCAAACTGCTGTACGCGTTTCAGCAGATCAGTTGCTTTTCCTATGTCGCCTGCAGCGTACTGGCGCACGCTGAGCTCGGTCATCTGGTGCACAAGTTCTGCATAGAGAAAGCATTGCTCGCTCGGCTGCGCCTGGCTGGCTCGGCTTTCCAGGGCAACAATCGTTTCCATGTCGGGGATCTTGTTATCGATGCCACTTGCGCACGTTGGTAGCGCACTTGTGGCGAGGAGGACGGCGACTGCCAAACTAGCTGTGGACCGCATAAGGAACCTCCGCTGTTGCGGTTACTCCTCGTTCCCGTGAATATAGGACTTTATTACTCGCATTTGCAAGTGCAAATCGTATCTGCGTATTCACTGCGACAAAATGGGGAAGCCAGTACCGCCTGACTCACATCAGATGCGCCTGCCTGTGAAGTGTTACAGAGACGGTTGAGATTTATTTCTCAAGAAGTTGAAGACGTTGCCGTGCCTGCCATTCCTGATCGGGGAACTTGCCCGCCGCAGCCTGCAGAAAACGGTGATAGTAGGATGCAGCCTGCGTCTTTTGGTGCAACGTATCGTAAGATGTGGCCCAAAGAAAATAAGTAGACGCATTTTCCGGAAGGAATTTTGACCTCATCGAAAGAGCTTGAAGCGTAACCGCGGGTTGGTGGATTTTTGAGGCCGCAAACGCTAAACCGCTCCATCCATTGCTGTTCGAAGGGTCAATTTGGGTCGCTTTATCAAAGGCAGCCACGGCCTCGGGGTATTTCCCAAGGCGAACCAGGTTCTCGGCATGAGAAACCAGCAGGTCGGCATCGTTGGGAGCAGCGGCAAGCAATTGCACATATAGCGCGTCTGAACCGGCAATATCGCCCGCAACTGCCAGAATCTCGGCCAGCATGCTGGTAATGGTCGCATCATCAGGATGGGCGGCGTGCAGCTTCTGCAGTAGCGGCAAGGCTTCGGCTTTGTCCTGCACGGCAAGCACCGTAGCCATTTGCGCAGTCAACGCCGGATCGTCAGGAAGCTTCTCCATCGCGGCGCGCAGAAACGTCTCAGCCTCCGCGTACTGTTTCTTCAGGATCATCAGGTGGGCCATGCCTGCATTTGCCGGTTCGGACGTTGGGTCCTTGGCGAGCAGCCGTTTGTAGGCCGCTGCGGCTTCGTCGTACTGGCCCGATTGCTCCGCGAGGCCAGCAGCCAGCAGCGTATCTTCCGGTGTTTCCGGCGTCAGCTTGAGCGCCTCGAGCAATTCGTTCGTCGCGGCATTGGCGTCGCCCGAATGCCCTGGTTCAGGGCGGTCAATCTCTGCCAGCGCTCGCCATGCGCGAGCTTTCAACTTTTGGCCGGCATCCCCCGGATCAAGCATTGTAGCGGTCGCCAACTCGGGTCGCGCCTCGTCCTTCTTTCCCTGGCGTGCCAGCAGCAATCCCAATGACAAGTGAGACTCAAACGATTTCGGATCGGCAGCAATCGCGCGCCGATAGAAATTGGCCGCGTCGTCAGGCCTGTTCTGTGCGTCAGCCACATAGCCTAGGTCGAACAGCGCACGGCTATCTTGCGGATGCCCGGCCAGCCAGGCATTGAGCTTTGCTTCGGCAGCCTTCCAGTCGGAACCGGAAATGGCTGCTTCCGCATCCGCAACCTGTGGCGATATCTGCTGCGCATTTGAATCCGAAGCGTCGGGACTCACCCCAGCAACCTTCGGGCCCACGCTTGAAGAAGACTCTTGTGCGAATCCCGCGGCAGCTGAGACCAATGCGAGGAGCAAAAGCGATTGTGCAAACCGAACCACGAAGTACCTCATAAATAGTCTACCGGGTAGAACCCCCTTTTAATGATTGCGCGGGTTTACCGCGCTACTCGGTTAACGCCTCAGATAACTCATCTCATCCCGCAGGTAACCCTCGAATACTACCTTCGTACCGAACATTCGTGAAACGATTTGCCTCTAGGGCGCACTATCCTTTGACGCGCTGAATCTAACTGGTTTGGAGTATGTTTCCTATGAATTTCCCCTATCTGAAAACAACTAAGCTCAAAACGATCGCATCCACCAAATCATGGAGAAGTCACCGGAGGTCAATCCGCGAATTCTCGCGGATTCCACAACTCTCTCCTAACATCCAAGAATCATCTGGTGGGGTGAACGAATGACATTCGCCACGATGCAGCATATTCCTTTAACGTCAGCCTATTTGTGTCAGGATTGTAATTCCGTCGGAAACTGCGCGACGCATTGCCCGGCGTGTGCCTCGGTGGTTTTACTCGGGCTTTCTGGAATCTTGAACCGTGAGCACGACATGAAAGCAGAACAACTAGAGTGCCTGCAAATGCCGGCTTATGCGGCATAGAGACCGTTATTAAAGCTCATTGCACCCGCCAAAGGTGCAGATGAGGAATGCCAGCTATTTCGACTTTTGATTTCAAGGGCCCTCCAGCAGTTCCTCGGGTCGGTCTGTCGCCGTTTGCAATGGAACTCCGCACCCTATAATAGAGAATGGCCGGTTGTGCTCTGAGCCTCACTATGGCGTCTGAGATGCCGCCGGACAACTCCTCCATGCCGGTGCGATCCCTTTGAACGAATGTATCTCCATCCGCGGCGCGCGGACTCACAACCTGAAAAATGTCTCCTGCGACATACCGCACGGCAAGCTGACGGTGGTCAGTGGTGTGTCTGGCTCAGGCAAAAGCTCGCTGGCATTCGACACCATCTACGCCGAAGGGCAGCGCAGGTACGTCGAGTCGCTCTCCGCCTATGCACGCCAGTTTCTGGAGAGGATTGAGAAGCCTGACGTAGACGAAATCGATGGTCTTGCGCCGGCCATCGCCATCAAACAGAAAAACACCACGCGCAATCCGCGCTCCACCGTCGCCACCGCAACCGAAATCTACGATTACCTGCGCCTTCTGTACGCGCGCTGCGGAACGGTCCACTGCATTCATTGCGATGGCTTGGTAAAGAGAGATTCAGTTGACGAAGCCGCCGAAGTAATTCTCGCGCTGGGTGAGGGAACTCGGCTCAATGTACTCTTCCCGGTCCTGCCTCCGAATCTGTCGCCGGTACCCGCCGTTGCCGCGGAAGAAAAATCAGCCAAACCAGCTGGCCGCGCAGCCAAAGCAAGCGCAAAGGCCAAGACTGCCGGCACCGGCGACTCGCCCCATACTGAAACGCTGAAAGCTCGCCTGGCAGAATTGCGTTCAGGCGGTTTCAATCGCCTATGGCAGCAGGGCAAGATTGTCGAGTTCTCTACGCCGGAATCATTACTCGATCTAGACTTCACATTGCCCGTTTTCGTCCTATTGGATCGCATCGTCGTCAGCACTGAAGCTCGTCCGCGCATTGTCGACGCCGTTGAAATCGCTTATCGCGAAGGCGGCGAAGTCATCTTTGAAGAAGCTCTCCGCGACCAGAATGAAAATGCCGAACCGCGCAGGCTGCGCTTTTCCGGCGCCTTCGAATGCAAAAACTGCCATCGTCCCGGAACAGAACCCGAGCCGCGTCTGTTCAGCTTCAACAATCCGTTCGGCGCATGTCCGCGCTGCCAGGGTTTCGGCAATACAGTCGACTTCGACCTCAATCTCGTCATTCCCGACAAGAAGCTGAGCCTTTCTCAAGGCGCAATCGATCCTTGGAACCGCCCCAAATACCGGCCCTGGTATTCCGACCTGCGCAAGCAGGCAGACGATCTCAACATCCCCCTCGATGTGGCGTGGCGCGACCTCCCCGAGCAAACGCGCGAGATCGTGTTGCGCGGCAAGGGCGCCTACGTCGGCATTTATGGATTCTTCGCGCAGATGGAAAAGAAAAAATATAAGCTCCATGTGCGCGTGATGCTAAGCAAGTACCGTGGCTACGCCGAATGTCCTGACTGCCGCGGACAGCGCCTTCGCGCCGAAGCGCGTTCTGTGCGCATCAACGGTAAAAATATCTGCCAGGCTTCCGCGCTCACCATTGCGCAGGCCAAGGATTTCTTTGACTCGCTGCAGTTGTCGCCCATGCACGAGGAAATCGCCGGACCCATCCTTACTGAAGTGTGCCAGCGCCTCAGTTTCCTTGATGCCGTCGGCCTGGAATACCTGACGCTCGATCGCCTTGCTTCCACGCTCTCCGGCGGCGAAGCGCAACGTATCCAGCTGGCTACTTCGCTGGGTTCGCATCTGGTCGGCTCTCTCTATGTGCTCGATGAGCCATCCATCGGATTGCATACTCGCGACACCGCACGCTTGATTCACATTCTTGAAGAGCTTCGCGATCTGGGCAACACCATCATCGTTGTCGAACACGACGCCGACATTCTGCGCGCTGCGGATCACCTGCTCGACCTCGGGCCAGGAGCAGGGGAGTTCGGCGGCAAGCTTATGGCTGAAGGTGTACTCGCTGAAATCGAAGCCAATCCCAATTCACTCACTGGCCGTTATCTCTCCGGCAAAATTTCAATTCCCGTTCCCACCCGGCGCCGCACGCCGGGAAGGGAAAAGCTCGTGCTCCGCGGCGCGCACGCAAATAATCTGCACGGCCTCGATGTCGAAATTCCACTCGGTCTGCTGGTCGCCATCACCGGCGTCTCTGGATCGGGCAAATCAACGCTGGTGCATCAAGTGCTTTATCGAGCGGTAGCACGTGCTCTTGGCCAGTCTGACGGCGCCGATCCATCGGGAAATTTCACTTCGCTTACAGGCGTTGAGCGCCTCAACGACGTAGTGCTCGTCGATCAAACGCCCATCGGCCGCACTCCGCGTTCCAATCCCATCACCTACATCAAGGGCTTCGATCTGGTGCGCGAGCTGTTTGCCTCGCAGCCTGAGGCCAAGCGACTTTCGCTCACGCCCGGCCACTTCTCGTTCAACGTTCCAGGCGGCCGCTGTAACACCTGCGAAGGCGATGGCACCGTCACCGTCGAAATGCAGTTCCT
>JADGNO010000213.1 GCA_017883405.1 Occallatibacter sp.
AATTTTCGCCTATCTATGACGACAGTGTCGGCCCCGGCGTCCTCATCGCCGCCATTTCGAGCAGTTCCAAACTCCACAAAACTTAGTCTGTCCTCAATGCCCTGACGGGATCTATCGAGGCCGCACGCCTTGCGGGAATTATTCCTGCAACGAATGCCGCCAATGCCAGGATCAAAATCGCTCCCGTCATCACGTTGAAGTTTGCGCTGGTGATCTCATAGAGCTGCGACCTGACAAATCGTACGCTCAGCAGCGCGACAGGGACTCCAATCGCAAGACCGGCGGTAATTTGAATCATGGCTCCGCGCATGACCAACCCGACTACCTCGATGCGCTCTGCCCCGAGCGCCATGCGGATGCCAATCTCGGGAGTCCGCCGTTCCACGGTATAAGCAGTGACACCGTAGAGTCCAACGGTCGACAGCAACAGCGCCAAAGCGCCAAAGAGCGTTGACAATCGCGAGATCAATCTGTCCGCGGAAAACCGATCGGCAATCTGATCGTCGAAGGTCTGAAACTTCATCACGGTCAGGTTTGGATTGATGCCGGCAAGCGTCGTCCGGGCAAGTTTTTCCATGTTATTGAACGGACGGTCTGTTTCGATCACAAGCGCGCCCAGATAAAGCGACTCGTCTTTTTCAATAGGCAGTTTAGTGCTGATGGACCGCTGCATCGCGGATACAAAGTACATGACGTGATCTTTCCATCGAGCGTTTGTATAGGCCGTATCCTCTACCACTCCGACAATCTCAAAATCTCCGGGCGAATTCGTTCCCGCCGGTCCAATGTGATGTCCGATGGGGTTTTCTCCGGGATTGAATAACTTCTTCACGAATGCCTGGTTTACAACTGCCACGGGCGTGGCTGTTGACGTATCACGGATGTCGATGCCGCGGCCCATTACCACGCGCGTTCCGACCGAATCGAAATACTCCGCATTTGCCCGAATGATTGAGGTCATGACAGGCAGAAAAGGTCTGCCCTGGACCTGGACATCCCAGCCGTTGTTGTTGTTTTCCATCGGCGTATATGAGGCGATGCCCACTTTCATGACGCCTGGGAGCGCATGGAATCGGTTCTCCATCGTCTGGTACAGCGCTTCCAACTCAGTCTGCGAATAGCCCGCAGCCTGAGGATTGATGTGTACGATATACCGGTTCGTCGTGTCCAGCTTCAGATCTTTGCTCTCGAGTTTTCTCAGGCTTTGCATAAACAATCCCGCGCCAACCAGCAGCACCAAGGACAATCCAACCTGAAGCACAACGAGCGAACGCTGTAGAAGAGGAGTTCCAGCCGTCGTATTCCGCGCCGCGCTCCGCAGTGCGTCGACCGGCCCTGCCTGCGCTGCGATCCAGGCGGGCGCCACGCCGAACAGAAGTCCGGTCAGCAGCGACAGTCCGCACGCAAATGCCAGAACGGAGATCGATGGGCTGGCATGGATCGGAATATCCTGTGCGCCGGGGAAAGCCAACATCAGGAGCATCCGGGCTCCCACGTAGGCAACGGCGAGTCCGACGACACCGCCCATTCCGGCCAGCAAGATACTTTCAGTGAGCAATTGGCGGATGATTCTTCCGCGCATGGCTCCCAGCGCAACGCGCATGGAGATCTCCGCGCGGCGTGCCATCCCGCGCACCAGCAGAAGATTCGCAATGTTGGCGCAGGCAATCAACAGAACGAGACTGGCAATGCACATCAACAAATTCAGATGGGATGCATAACTCTCCTGCATTGACTGAATCCCCGCGCCACCCGGTGTAAGCACCACGTGGACTTTTTCCATTCGTGTCTTGCCCTCTTGCGAAGAAAAGACATTGGTAGTTGCAAGTGCCTGTCGCAGCAGCGCGGTCACCTTCATCTGCAGTGGAGCGATCGCCACGCCCGGCTTGATTCGTCCAATAATGTAGAGCCAATTCTGATTGGGGTTGTGCACATATTGGACATTCGCCAGGACCGGCATGGCCTCAATCGGCAGGTAGAATTCCGGCGGGGCGGTTGACAGCCGGTCGCCATAGAAGCCCTCAGGCGCAATTCCAACAATTGTTACCGGCTTCGTGTTGATCCGGAAGGTGCTTCCCACCACGGATGCGTCGCCCGCGAAATTCCGCTGCCATTCTTCATAGCTCATCACGGCTGCCAAGGGGGCGCCCTTGGTATTGTCAGCATCCATCAGCAAGCGTCCTGCCCATGGTTGCAGACCGAAGGTGCTGAAGTAATTGCCGGTGACAAACTCGCCTATCACCGAGCGGGATTCCACCTGCGAGCCATCGCGTCGCGCAATGAGGGGGCGGTAGCCGAAGCCGGCCTGCATCGCGGCGAGCTCTTCAAACTCAGGCAGGTTTTTCTTCAACTGCTCATATGCGTCGGTCGAGAACAGCGCATAATCGCCATTCTGCCGAAGTCCCGACCCCTGACAGCAGTCATTGTTATCGCCCAGGCGCACCAGAGATCCCGGATCGGCGACAGGGAGCTTCTTGAGCAGCACCGCATTCACCAGCGTAAAGATGGCGGCATTTGCGCCGATGCCCAGCGCCAGCGTCAACAGCACTGTAATTGCGAACCCAGGCGCTCGGCGCAACTGCCGAAGCGCATAACGGATATCCTGCGCCGTGGTTACCAGAAAAGTTATACCGCGAGATTCACGGCAATCTTCCTTGATTCTGCCGAGACTGCCGAACTCAAGACGAGTCTGCCGCAACGCCTCCTCTTGCGTGAGGCCTGCTCTCACATGCTTCTCCACCTGCTGCTCAAA
>JADGNO010000214.1 GCA_017883405.1 Occallatibacter sp.
ATATCATCGGTATTGGGTTTGAACGCCAGTCCCCACAGTGCGAACGTAAGCCCGGATAGATTTTCGCCGAAGCGGCGCACGATTTTCTGCGTTACGACAGATTTCTGCAGTCGGTTTGCGTCCTCGACTGCAGCGAGCACTTTCAGATCCATGCCGTTTTCGCCTGCAGTACGCTGCAGCGCCTGGACATCTTTCGGGAAGCAAGAGCCCCCATAGCCGATGCCGGGATAGAGAAAGTGATAGCCGATACGCGGATCGGAACCGATGCCTTTTCGCACCTGCTCGATGTCGGCGCCCAGCCGTTCCGCGAGCAGCGCCAATTCGTTCATGAAGGAAATGCGCGTCGCCAGCATGGCATTGGCGGCATACTTCGTGAGTTCTGCCGAACGCACGTCCATCACCATGATCTTTTCGTGGTTGCGTTGGAATGGCGCATAGAGCGCGCGCATCGCTGCCACAGCGCGCTCATCGTCAGCCCCGATCACGATTCGGTCGGGGCGCATGAAGTCCTCCACAGCAGCGCCTTCCTTGAGAAACTCGGGATTGGACACCACTGAATACGGAATCGATACGCCGCGCGCTTTCAATTCTTCGGCAATGGCGGCACGCACCTTGTCCGCGGTACCGACCGGCACCGTAGACTTATCTACGATCACCTTGGCATCAGCCATGAACCGTCCGATGGCGCGTGCCGCCGCAATGACATACTGCAGGTCGGCCGAGCCGTTCTCTCCCGGAGGCGTACCGACTGCGATCATCTGGATCTGTCCGTAGGCGACACCTTCTTCGACATCGGTTGTGAAGCGCAGGCGCCCTGCGGCCACATTCTGCGCAACGATCTCCTTTAGCCCAGGCTCATAAATGGGGATGCCGCCCTCCTTGAGCATCGCGATTTTCTCCTCGTCCACGTCGAAGCACAAAACGTGGTTGCCAAAGTCGGCCAGACATGCGCCAGTAACCAATCCGACGTAGCCCGTCCCGATGACTGTCACTTTCATTTCTGGTGGCCCTTGATTTGCGCTTGAATCCGTTTGAGTGCGGCGACCGGATCCTCGGCACGGGTGATCGTACGCCCGATGACAAGGTAATCGCTTCCCATTGCCATGGCATCCGCAGGTGTCACGACGCGCGCCTGATCGCCCTTGGCATCATCTGGCAGGCGAATCCCGGGAGTAACGAGTTTGAAGGACGGCGCTACGATCTTGCGCAATTTCGCCACCTCGGCAGCGGAACAAACGACACCATCCAAGCCTGCAGCCTGTGTCAGCAATGCAAGACGCTCGACATTCTCCTGTGCCGTGCCGGAAAAACCAATGGCTCGAATATCGGCCTCCGCAAGACTGGTCAGGATAGTGACGCCAATGAGCAGCGGCCGGTGACTTTCCTCGTCTATCGCCTTGCGCGCGGCCAGCAGCATGGCCTCGCCGCCGCTGGCATGCACATTCAGCATCCAGATCCCGAGCCGAGCCGCCGACCGGCATGCACCTGCAACCGTGTTCGGAATGTCGTGAAATTTGAGATCGAGAAACACTTCGAATCCGCGCGCAGTGAGTTCGCGCACCACATGCGGGCCCGCCGCGGTGAAAAGCTCCTTACCGACCTTTACGCGGCACAACGACGGATCGAGCTTGTCGGCCATTTCAAGCGCGGAGCGCTCTTGCGGAAAATCCAGTGAAACGATTATTCTTTTTTCAGTCACTTTGGGCTTTTCAGAAATACGGGCGGTTGGAGTTTCGTTTAGAGGAATCAACCCATGTGAATGTGAGCCAGATGACGCTCAGCCATGTCGAGTTCCGCTGTGCGTTTGGGCGGAAAGGTTTCCCATCCGCCGCACGCGGGACACTGCCAATAAAACTGTTTTGCGCGGAAGCCGCAGCTTGAACAGAGGTAGGCAGACAGGGCCGCCGCATGGCTGTGCACCAGGCTCTTCATTAGCTGCAGGTCCTGCCGGCGTTCTGGCGGCGCATGCGCGATTTGGGCCTCAAGCAGCTTGTCCAGCCCGACTAGGGTAGGCGTCTTGCGCACCTCGTCACGAATAAGCAGGTAGGCGGCATCCTCGCCAATTTCTTCCAGAGTTGCCTGATACACCACGTTCAGGAAATCGATAGTCGGATAGCGGCTTTGCAGACCTCGCAACAGGTTCAACCCATCAGTCGTCTTTCCAATAGCCTTGTAGCTGTCGAACATCCCCTGTGCAGCGAGCCCCAGGTAGTCGGTATTCTGGTTCTCAATCAGCTTCCAGACCTCAATCGCATCGGCATGCCGCCCCTCGGCAGCAGCCCAGTCTCCCGCCAGGAGGTTGGCGCGCACACATTTTCGATTGGCATTGAGCGCTTCTCCAAGAAAGATCTGTGCCTGCTCGCGACGACCATGAACATATTCGGTGGTGGCAAGCTCGCAATAATAGTTGGCGATCTCTTTCTGGTAGTCGCGCTTGGCCGATACTTCCAGCTGTTTGGCGGCATCAATGGCCTTGAGCCATTCCTTTTCCTGGATGTAGATCTCGAGTAGATAGCGGTGAATCTTGGCTTCAGGATCTGCCTTGTTCAGATCGACCAGAATGCGTTCGGCGTGATCGAGAAGGCCTGCCTTCAGGTAATCCTGTGCCAATTCGAAATGGGCGATCCTTCGCTGCTCCTTTTTAAGGTCCTCGCGCTGCGCGAGTTCCTGGTGAATACGAATGGCGCGATCCACTTCGCCGCGGCGTCGAAACAGGCTCCCCAAGGCGAACTGAAGTTCCACTGTTTCCGGATTCGCCTTGGTGACTTCGATGAATGCTTCGATCGCCTTGTCCTGCTGCTCATTGAGCAGGAAATTGAGGCCCTTGAAATACGATGCAGGCAGCGCCCGGGACTCCGACAACAGTTGCTTGATATCGATGCGAGCTGCCAGCCACCCCAGGCCAAAGAACAGCGCCAGCGCAATGAATGCCCAAGGCAACCACGACCAGCCTTCAAAGTCCATGATTGCCGATTCCTGAGGACTGCGACGTGGATCCGGCTGCAGCAGCTTTCTCGTCCGCATTCTCGCTCCCCTTCTGGAGGACCTTGATCTCTTTCCTAAGCCCCCCCGCTTCGCGCTTGAGTTTGTAAATGCTGCCCAGCGATGCCAGCAGCCCGAGCATCACTCCACCCGCAAAGAAGGCAAGGATGACCAGCACCAGCGGCGCCTGCCAGTAATAGGGATAAGCGTGTAACGTCACAATCTCGGAGTTCTTGACCGAGAACCACACCAACACCAGCAGAATGAAGAGTCTTAACAACCAGACAAGGATTTTCATGGGAGCGGCTTGTAGTGTGTTCTAACGCCCAATTTTAGGCTCTGCAACATTAGCTGCAAAGAAGGAGTTTGAGACAGGCAAAGCTTCCGCAAAAAAAAAGCGGCAAAGATGAATCATCTCGCCGCTTCGTATCGTAGCGCTGACAACTAGCCCTGAAGGGTGCTGTCGAGGTAATCCACGCGTTCGCGCAATTCCTTTCCTGCCTTGAAGTGCGGCACGTACTTGCGCGGCACTTGCACCTTCTCGCCGGTCTTGGGATTGCGGCCTGTTCTGGGCGGCCGGTAATTCAATCCGAAGCTTCCGAAACCGCGAATCTCGATCCGGTCCCCTTTGGCGAGCGTTTGCGACATGGCGTCCAGCATGGTCTTCACGGCGAGCTCGGCATCCCTGGGAGCAAGCTGGCTGTGACGAGCACTCAAAATCTCAATGAGCTGCGATTTGGTCATGAGCTTCCCTTAGGCTTGCTCATACCCGACGC
>JADGNO010000036.1 GCA_017883405.1 Occallatibacter sp.
GCGGGCCTGATCGGCTATGGCGGCGAGTTCCGCGGAAACTTGTGGGGTTGCAGGTGTCATTGCCAGTGGGCTGCTTCTATTCTGCATCGGCGAGGTGCGTCCGCTTTCGTCGCGCCGTAACAATTGTGCGCCAACGTTGGCCTTGCGAAATCGTCTTCACAGCCGCGACAAGATTCTCGGGCAAGCAAAAGAGCCGCCCGCGGGCGGCTCTTTATGTGTACGGTTCTGCTCTGTGCCAGCTTGCTACCAGCGGCCCCACGCACGAGAGAAATAGTCTGTAAGCGTCATCCCAATCAGCACCAGGAAGAGGAAGAAGCCCGACATGACGGTGAGTTTTGTGAGCTTGGTGCTGTACTTGACATGCATGAAGAAGAGCACCACCAGCACCGCTTTGCTACAGGCAATCGCCAATGCAATGACCGGGTTCCAGAAAACTGTGAGGCCCGGAGCAATATGCCACTCGCCAAGATCGATGAAGGAGGCCCAGACGGTGAGACCGGTGCCTACCAAGAGTGCTCCCAGGATCGCCAGGTAGATCATGGGGCTGACGATATGATTTTCCTGCTCTTCCATTTCTTTCAGATCGCTCATAGCCGCCTGCCTTTTAGTGCCTGCTGATCAGATACAGCAGTGGGAATAAGAAAATCCAGATGATGTCGACAAAATGCCAGTACAGCCCGAAATTCTCAATGTAGGTAATGTGCCCGGTCGTGAAATCTCCGGCCTGGGCTCTGACAATGAGATAACCCAATATCGCAATGCCGATGATCATGTGTAGCGCGTGCATGCCGGTCATTGCGAAATAGAGGAAGAAGTAAAGCTCGGTGTGTCGCGCCATGTCGAGCCCAAGCGGCTTATCGTCCGGATAGGAGTTATGCACTTCCGGATCGGAAGCCGGATTAAGGAACGACGACATGCTGTAGTGAAAACCGGGGATGTGGTGCTTCTCATACTTCTCGGTGTATTCAATTGACTTGATGCCGAGGAATCCGAGGCCGAGGATGAACGTGAGGATTAGGCACAAAACCAGTCCGCTTTTGCGGCGCATGTGCGCGTTATACACGCCCATGGCCATGGTAAAGCTGGACAGGATCAGAACGCCGGTGTTGGCGGTTCCCCAGCCGATATTCAACTGGTGCGATGCCTCAACAAACGCTGGGTAGTACCAGTTGCGCATGATCAGGTAGGCGGTAAACAGACCACCAAAGAACATGACTTCAGTCAGCAGGAAGAGCCACATGGCAAAGTTGGTGGCGTCAAACTGCTGGGCAACCGATTCGAAATGGTGGCGCTGATAGGCCGGGTGCTCGTGATGCGAATCGGCCGTCTCGGCATGCATGACTGCAGGGCTATCCGACACTTGCCACCTCTTTCACTCCTTGATTCTCAAGCCAGTCGTAGTCGTAAGCTTCGTGATCCATGATTGGAGTGATGACGAAATTCTCTGTGAGCGGAGGCGACTGCGTCTGCCACTCGAGACCCGTTGCCTGCCATGGATTGTTGCCCGCAATCTCGCCGTACTTCAGCGACCAGACAAGGTAGATAACCGGCAGCAGGTAGCCTACGCCCAGAATGGTTGCGCCCGCAGTCGAGAAGACATTGAGGATCTGGAATTCAGGCGGGTAGGCTGCGTAGCGCCGCGGCATGCCCAGCGTGCCCAGAATAAATTGGGGAAAGAACGTGAGGTTAAACCCGATAAATGTTACAACGGCCGCCAACTGCGATATCTTCTCCGGATACATGCGACCAGTCATCTTAGGCCACCAGAAGTGAATGCCGGCCAGAAACGCCATCAGCATGCCGCCCACCATTACAAAATGGAAATGAGCAACGATGAAGTACGTCTCGGTAAGGTGAATGTCAGTGCCCGATGTGCCGAGGAAGACGCCGGTGAGTCCGCCGATGGTGAACAGCCCCATGAAACCGAACGAGTAGAGCATCGGTGTTTCAAATGTGATGGAGCCTTTGTACAGCGTGAATGTCCAGTTGAAGATTTTGATCGCCGAAGGCACCGCAACCAGCATGGTGAGCAGCGAAAACACCAGCATTGAGTAGTTGGAGATGCCCATGATGAACATATGGTGCGCCCAGACAAAGAATCCGAACACCGCGATGGCTACCGATGAAAAGGCAACTGCTGTGTATCCGAAGACTCGCTTACGGCTGAACGTGGAGATGGTTTCTGAGATCACACCCATGCCGGGAAGAATCATGATGTACACAGCCGGGTGCGAGTAGAACCAGAACAAGTGCTGGAAGAGAAGCGGATCGCCGCCCTTGGTCGGATCGAAAACGCCGATGCCTACCTTACGCTCCAGAGCGACGAGGACGATGGTGATGGCCAGAACCGGCGTGCCCAGAACCATAAGAATGCTGGCAGCGTAGTTGGCCCACACAAACAGCGGCAGACGGAACCATGTCATTCCCGGGCAGCGCATCTTGTGAATCGTAACGATAAAGTTGAGCCCGGTAAAAATGGAACTGAAACCAGCGATGAAGATGGCCATACCGGTGGACATCACGTTTGTATTGACGTAATGCGTCGAGAGCGGCGTGGTGAACGTCCAGCCGGTATCAACGCCGCCTGCAACCATGGTGTAGATGACCAGGATGCCGCCAACAACGTAGAGATACCAGCTCAGCAGGTTGATCTTGGGCAGGGCCAGATCTTTGGCGCCGATCATCATGGGAATAAAAAAATTGCCCAGCGTGGCCGGAACCGATGGCACCAGGAACAGGAAGATCATGACGATGCCGTGCATGGTGAACACCTTGTTATAGGTGTCGGAGGCCATAAGATCGCTTTGCGGCGTGAGCAGCTCAAGGCGGATGAGACCTGCCAGCGCGCCGCCGATAAAGAAGAAAAACGTGATCGAGATGAGATACAGGATTGCAATCCGCTTGTGGTCGCCGGTCAGCAGCCAGCTCAGCAGCCCGTTCTCCCTGGACAGGAAATTCATCTTGGGAATCCTGGCCGTGGATTGATCAGGAAGGCTTACGATCGTGGTTGCACTCATTGGTTCACCTTTCCCTGCGGCGCCGGTTGGGTTTGAACCGGTGGACCAGGACGTTCGCTCCCCGGGAGCAGTTCGGTTGTGTTCGTTGTCTGCCGGACACGGTTGTATGAGTCAAGACTCTTGATGTATTCGACCAGGGCGATCACACCTTCTTCACTGATCTGGCCCTGGAACGTAGGCATGATCGGCGCGTATCCCTGCGATATTTGTTGCGAGGGAAACAGGATCGACTCACGTATGAAAGCGTCATCCGCTGTGACGACCTCGCCGGTCGAAAGCGTGACCTTCGATCCATAGATGCCTGCCAGTACCGGACCGCGTGAAGCGGGATTCGCGTTGTGGCAGGTGGTGCATTGCAGACTGGCAAAAAGACGTTCGCCGTCCTGGGCAAGTGAGTTGCCGCTGGTGGAACTGGCCAGCCACTTCTTGAAGTCGTCGGGCGAAAGCACCACAATTTCACCCACCATCTGCGAGTGGTCGGTGCCGCAATACTGGGTACAGAACAGGTGATAGGTTCCCGGCGTTGTGGGCTCAAACCAGACCGTGGTGTAGCGCCCCGGGATCGCTTCGCGCTTCACACGGAATGCAGGAATCGAAAAGCTGTGAAATACGTCCTGCGAAATGATCGTGAGCTGGACGGGTTGGCCTGTGGGTATATGCAGCGCGTTGATTTCGTGCTGGCCCCCCGGATGCTCGGCTTTCCACATCCACTGCTTGCCGACGATGTAGATATTCATCGCGTTGGCCGGCGGTGTATACACGCGGAAGTAAATCAGCGCGCCCCATACAAACATGATGAGAAACAGACCGAGCGGGATGATGGTCCAGGTGGCTTCCAGCAGTGTGGATCCTTCAATCTGTACCGCATGCGGATGCCGATCTTTCCGGTAAAGCACCGAGAAGGCAAGCACGAGCAAAACGACGATCGTAAGGCCGATCAAGCTGACCAAGACCATGAAGAAATACAACGCGTCCATCTGAGGCGCAATTTTGGACGCCTCGGGCGGATAGAGCGCGAAGTTCGTCAACCATTTGACGAGAAACTGCCACAGTACTGGACTGATGTCATTCATTCCGTTATCCGTTCACCTTGTTCCCTGTTCCCGATTTCCCGTTCGGCGTTTTCCGATTCCCCGTACCCGCTGCGTCTGAACCCCATTCCTCTGAGACCTCCTCATGGTTTTGAAGAGCCTCGTGATGAAGATCGCGGCGGAACATGAGGAACATGAATCCACCCAGCAGCACGACGGTAAGTCCGCCACCCATCTGCACAACGCGAGCCACAATCAGCGAGTGTTTATTGGTCTGCGGATCGTAGTGATAGCAGTAAGTAAGAATGTTGTCGACCGGAGATCCGATGCGGTTTGAAGAAGCTTCATTAAGGCCAAGAAGCAAATCCTTGGGTGAATATTCAACGCCCATGTAGTACTGCGCCATCTTGCCTTCGGGCGTCACAATTTGAATTGAACTTGCGTGCGCAAACTGAGCTATCTTGCTGCCGGGCACGTCGATCTTGACGTATTTGAAACCGACGGCTTGCGTGAGCGCATCCACAACAGGCTGCGAGGCGGTCATAAAATGCCAGCCATTGGCCGTTTCCGGATGTCCATAGCGCTTCAAATATTCGCGCTTCTTTTGGGCGGCCAGATCAGTGCCCTCAGTGGGATCGATGCTCACCACAATGACATTGAAATCCTTGCCGGGCACGTACTTCACCATTTGCAGTGCACTGGTGAGGCCATCCAACTCTTCAGAGCACAGCATGGGGCAGCGATAGTAAACCAGAGCGAAGATAGCCGGGTGCTTGCCGAAATACTTGCCGAGTGCCACCTGGTTGCCCTCGTCGTCGGTGAGCATCACGTTGAGCGGCAACTGTTGGTTGAGGTGCTGCGCAATACCGACGCCGTCCAAGAGCGCAGGCTGTTCGTTCACTGCTCCAACCTGCTTGTCGCCATAGCTTGAAACCTGGGCAACGAGTGCAGGAGAAACGCACAGAATACACACCAGAAGCATGCCCGCAGCAGCTGCGGCTGGCGCAGCGATCGCCGTTGCGCGCCAAATTTTCCGGATTGTGCTTTTGTGCTGCATGATGCCTGCTCTCTTTTTCCCGGCTTTCCACATTGGGTTGGCCAGGCCATTACCTGTTTACTTGCTCTCTGCGCGCTGGCGAGCCTCGGCTGCTGCTGCCTGCGCCTGTTCCTGCTCGAATGCCGTTGGTGCGAATCCGCTGGTGAGCGGCGCGTGAACTTGCGGACGCTCATCGCCGGTCATGGGCGGCGGAAGCTGTGCTGCCGGCGCCACCTGAAGAATTCCGTGCTGGACCACCAGTTCCATCGCACGATCAATCGGAATCCTGACTCTGGAGTGCCCGGCATCGACCCATGTGTAGTTGTCGAGCAGCAGATTCTCGCGCGCGTGCAGATCGGCCACATCCTGGTTGCCGTCGTCGGTCTGCAGACGGGGAGCAGGAAATTGCTGAGCGAGCTCTGCTACCTTGTTCTGCATCTCCGGGTTGTTGGGCAAGTTGCCGAGCTGACGGATATCCACCGTCTTCGTCCACTTGTTATTTGGACCGTCTTCGTGGTTCAAATGCGCATTGATGACCTTGCCGATGCCGTAGCACAGCACGCCTGTAACCGCGACGAGAATGCCCAGCGACATCAAGAACACGAGGATGCCCGCCATCTTTACGTCGGATCGCTCGAAGCCCGCCGAAGTATCAATATGTTCCCTGTCGGGATGTTGTCCGTGTTCCTCAGGCTTGTGCATGTTCAGGCTCCAGAATTTCTGCCAGATGCGGATCGTTGGTCTGTACCAGAGGCCGCGTCTTCAACTGCATTGAGAAGTAGGCCACCCAGAACGAGACCATCGCTACCGGGACAGCAATGTACTCCAGCATTCCCCAGCTGAAATGAAGGTTGCGTGCGGAATCTCTGAAATTCGGTTCAATCAGCCACCAGAGATCGAACGCCTTGGCGAAAATCATCCACTGGCACACGCGAACGAGGCGCTTTTTGTTGCGCTTGATGTCGCGCGACAGCAGCATGGAGAAAGGAACCAGCCAATGGAAGATGAAGTCGAGCGTGATGACGATGCCCCAGTGGCCGCGAATACGATCGAGGTACCAGCTGATCTCGCCCGGCAGATTCCCTGACCAGATGATGAGGAACTGACTGAAGCCTAGATAGATGTTCAACATGACGAAAGCAAATGTCATCTTGCCGAGATCATGTTGTTCAGTCTGCCGCATGATGGTCTTGAAGGGCTCGGCCTTCGAGAGCGAAATCGCGACCAGGATTGAAAGGGCGAGCACCGAATAACCTTGTCCGACCAGGAACAAGAGCCCGTAGACGCTGGAGAACCAGGTGACGTCCATCGACATGACCCAGTAGATAACTGCCGCCGTCATGGTGAGCGAATAGATCACGATACCGGGTCCGCTGATGTTCTCGAGCTTCTTGATCCAGAAGGGCGTGGTATCGGGTGATTCCTGATCGCGGCGGACGGCCAGCGTATTCAACCGCCACGTGTAATAACCCCAGATGGCGAAGCACAGCACGCTCACCCAGACGAATGCGAACGGATTCAGCATGGCGCGCTTGAATTCAATGCAGTGAGCCTGAGCTTCATTGATGAATCCGGAGTTGAGCGCGGCGGTAACGTCGGTGACTGCGGCCCACAGATAAAGTCGCTTCATCTGGATGGCGACAACTACCCAGTACGCAAAGACCAGTGGCAAGGTGCGGCTCATGGCCTCAAGCGGTCGACGCAGGAGCAGGCCCCACTTGCCGCCGGAGCAGTATTGGACCATCAGCAGCGCCAGGCCGCCCACCGACCAACCGAAGGTGAGCAAGAGACCAAGTACCCATGCGCGCATGAAGTGGTTGAGAGAGCCGTCGGCGAAAGCGAGCAGGGCGGCAACAACCGAGAAGATTCCTCCCACCATGATGGCGCGCATTCTCCAGCCGTCGACAAAAGCCGGCGCGCTGAGGTCGGCGGGAAGCGTCTTGGTGTGCGATTCGTGAGCCATTCCGTTCAAATCCTCACTTCGCGGCCGATGGGGCCGGTTTGCTTTCTGGTATCGAGATCTTCGGGGTAGCCGGATTTGCTGGAGCCAATGCCGGAGTTCCTTCGCTCGCAATGGGGTGGTAAGGCTCCACTGCGGTTGGCGGCATCGCCCAGGGCTGCGCGTAATCGGGGCGTCCTTCAGCAGCTGCGATATCAGTCAGATTCTTGACCTGCACGCCCGCCGGAACATCTTGCTGAGAAGCAGCCTGGCTGTATTGCAAAGCGCGAATGTACGCCGCTACCGCCCAGCGATCTTCCGGAGTCAACTGCGCGGAGTAGTCGGGCATGGCGCCGTAGCCGTGGGTCATCACATAGAAGTAATGCGAAATCGGTTGCGAGAGCCGCACCTGGTCGTGCAAATTCGCTGCCGGCTTGTAGCCGCGCTGCACAATCTCACCCAGGCCGTTGCCTACACGCGAGTGGCAGGGCGTGCAATAAATGTTGAACCGCTCCTGGCCCCGCTTGAGCACTTCCATTGTGACCGGGAAAGGCATAACGTTCTGCTCTTCGCGATAACCGTTAGCACCCTGCACAACACCGGTGTAAAAATAGCTGTCCTCATGGAGCTGTCCGCGCGCCACGGTATTCAACACCTGCGGACGAGCGCCGCGATGATCGGCGAAGAAATCGCTTCCACGCTGCGGAATCATCTTCGGCTGGTTGTGCATGTCCTGGCGGCATCCAGCAACAAATAGAAGCGCTGTTAAACCAGCAGCAGCGACGAAGCGACGTGCTATCCCAGGTCGCAGAAGCGAGAATTGGGGCACGCGATGGTTCTGACCACTGTTCACTGATCCCTGTTCCCTGTCGTGCGGCATTAGTACTCCACCTCCACGACCGAAAGCGGCTGGAAGGTCTGCAAATAAGCTTTCGCTGACTCAAGATCGAACTTAGGATCGAGCGCCTCAAGGCAGAGGAAGAATTTGTCAGTGGTTGCGCCGTCACGGAAGTTGGGCGCATTGAAAAGCGGATGGTACAGCGACGGCAGGCCATTGAGCGCCAGCATGCCGAAGCAGGCCGACAAGCCGGCCCACAAAATTGTCCACTCGTAGGCGGGCACGATAAAGGCCGGCCATGAGTAAAGCGGGCGTCCGCCGATATTCAGCGGATAAGCGAGCACATTGATCCATGTCTCAAGCGAGAACATTGCAGCCAAACCCATGAGCGCGCCAATGAGCGTAATCAAAGGCACCTTGTTGCGATGGAAGTTGATGGCCTCGGCCGCTTCCTCAACTGGATACGGCGTGTAGCAATCCATGCGCCGCCATCCGTCGTGGCGCGCCTGTTTGGCTGCGCGCACCAGATCGCTGGGGTTATCGAATTCGGCAATCAAGCCGTATGTACCTTCGCGTGCCGGCATTTAGTCACCTGCCTTTGCTGTCTTTTTCGGCGTGATCTTGGCCGCTGGCAGCATCATGCGGATTTCGTTCATGGGAATCATGGGAAGGAAGCGCACAAACAACATGAACAGCGCTGTAAACAGGCCCAGGGTTCCCACGTAGGTCATGTAGTCCCACTTGGTGGCGCGATACGTGCCCCATGATGAAGGCAGGAAGTCGCGGTACATGCTGGTCACAACGATGACGAATCGCTCAAACCACATGCCTATATTGACCACCAGCGAGATGAAGAACATGAAGCTGATGTTGGTGCGCAGTTTGCGCGACCAGAGAGTGGTAAGCGGAATGGCCAGGTTGCAGATAATCAGGACCAAATACGACCAACCCATCGGACCGTAGACGCGGTTCCAGAACATGAAGGCTTCCCAGTGATCGGCCGAGTACCAGGCCATGAAGGCTTCCATGCCGTATCCGTATGCCACGATGAATCCCGTAGCCAGCATCACCTTGCCCATGTTGTCGATGTGACGCTCGGTTACCAGCGCATGGAGCCCATAAAACTTGCGCAGCGGAATGGCCAGCGTGAGCACCATGGCAAATCCGGAGTAGATGGCGCCGGCTACAAAGTATGGCGGAAAGATGGTGGTGTGCCAGCCAGGAATGACTGCGACAGCGAAGTCGAAACTGATGACCGTATGTACTGAGAGCACCAGCGGCGTTGCAAGTCCTGCTAACAGCAGCGAAGAAGTCTCATAACGCATCCAGTGACGGGTTGAACCTCGCCAGCCCAGCGAGAGCAAGCCGTACACATACTGGGCAAGCCGAGTCTGCGCTCGATCGCGCATGGTCCCGAAGTCGGGAATCATGCCCATGTACCAGAACACCACCGAGATAGTTGCGTAGGTTGAGACTGCAAACACGTCCCACAACAACGGCGAACGGAATTGCGGCCATACCGTCATGGTGAACGGGAGCGGAAACAGCCAATACCCAAGCCATGGCCGGCCTACGTGGATCAGCGGGAACATGCCGGCGCAGACCACCGCGAAAATGGTCATCGCTTCAGCAAAGCGGTTGATCGAGTTGCGCCAACCCTGCTTGAAGAGCAGCAGAATGGCCGAGATCAGCGTACCGGCATGGCCGATGCCGATCCACCAGACGAAGTTGATGATGGCGAAGCCCCACGCCACCGGCTGCGTGATGGCCCAGATTCCGACGCCCTTAAGGAAAAGCCAGGTGATGGCCACCAGCAGCACCGTGGCTCCGCCGCCCGCAAATGCGAACAGCGCAAACCAGCCCAGCGGCGTGTGCGGCGTGAGCACGATACGCGTGATCTTTTCGGTCACCGACCTGAAGGTCTGGCCCGGTCCTATGACCCGAAATTCTCCGGTTTTTGGATCAATCCCGGGGTCGCTGGTTTTGATGTCGCTGGTTGCCATCGTTGATTTCAACCCTTGGCCGGCGCATGCTCCACCGGCATTTCTTCAAGTTCCTTATTCATGTTCAAAACCCCGGCCACGTACGTGGTGCGAGGACGCGTGTTGATATCGGCGATCACCTGGTAGGTGCGCTGCTGGCCGCGGTCAGCGCTCACCTTGCTCTTCTTGTCGTTCATGTTGCCGAAAGTGATGGCTGAAGCGGGGCAGGCCTGCTGGCAGGCGGTAACAATTTCGCCGTCGCGCACATTACGGTTTTCTTTGTCTGCGTCGATCTTGGCGGCGTTGATGCGCTGCACGCAGTAAGAGCACTTCTCCATGACTCCGCGCGAACGCACAGAAACATCGGGATTCCGCATCAACTTCAGACTCTCGGTTTCAAAGTCAGAGAAGAGCAGGAAGTTGAACCGGCGTACCTTGTAGGGGCAGTTGTTGGAGCAGTAACGAGTTCCAACGCAGCGGTTGTACACCATCGAGTTCAGGCCTTCCGGCGTGTGCACGGTGGCTCCAACTGGGCAAACCTGCTCGCACGGGGCGTTCTCGCAGTGCTGGCAAGCCATGGGCTGGAAGTGCGCGCGCGGTGCGGAAAGATCGCCCTCAAAATAGGTATCGATGCGCAGCCACTGCATGTTGCGTCCGATGCGCACCTGCTGTTTGCCGACCACGGGAATATTGTTTTCCGCGTAGCAACTCACAATGCAGGCGTTGCAGCCCGTGCAGCTGTTCATGTCAATCGACATGGCCCACGCGTTGGCTTCGTTGTACTCCCAGTTTGGGAACAGCGAAGTATCGCGCGTCGGCGTCTCGCGGCCTTCGCCTTCGTGCGCAAAGTTCGGATTCGCCTTGAACTCTTCAAGCGTAGCGTAGCGGATAATGCCGCGCGGCCCGAGCGCCTCATCGGCTTCGAGTGAATTGTTGCCCTGGCCTTCGCCGCTGTATTTCGCTTCGCGTTTGTCCTGATAGTGGCTCTTGGTGATGGCCACGCCCCACTTGCCTTCAACCTTTTTGAGCGAGCCGGTAGCGTAGAGCGGGGCCCAGGTATTGCGAATTAGATAAGCATTGAAGCCCGCACCGGAACCAACGCGGCCGGCAAACTCGCGACCGTAGCCCAGATACACTGTGACCGAATTATCAGGATGGCCCGGCGCAACGATGACCGGCGCCTTCACGCGGCCGTTGCCCACCGAAATCTCAACGATGTCGTCTTCTTCAAGACCAAGCTTCGTCAGGGTGGCGCCCGAGACGATGGCTGCGTTATCCCAGCTCAGATTGGTGATCGGCTTGGGCAGTTCCTGCAGCCAGCCGACGTTGGACCAGCGTCCGTCGTAGATGCTCGGATCGGGCCTGAAGATTATTTCGAGTGAATCCTTCGAACTGGGCGCAGGGACGTTGGCGTGCGCTGACTGAGTTGATCCGCCGGTCGCATAGGCAGTGCCTTCAATCCAGCCATCATGCAAAGCCTTACGCCAGCCGGCTTCAAAATCACCCTTGATGGTCGATTGCCATGTGGTGCGCACCGCCTGGTACGCGCTCGCGACCGGCTCGTCAAGCAGCGTTTCCAATACGTCGTGTGCCGTTCTGCCGCCATACAAAGGCTCAATCATTGGCTGAACGATCGAAACTGTTCCGTCATAGGCGCGCACATCCGACCACGATTCCAGGAAGTGGGCAGCGGGAATGTGCCAGTGCGCGATCTGCCCGGTCTCATCGACATTCGAACCAAGGTGAGCTACGGTGCCAGCCTTGTTGAACGCATCCAGGAAGTTCAGATCGGCAGGCGCGTTGTAGATCGGATTCGCATTGAGAATGACCAGCCAGGTGACTTTGCCGGCGTTGAGATCGGCAACAAGTCCCTTGAGGTCGGCAAGTTGATCGCTCGGCAGCGGAACAGCAGGCTCTGAAGAAACAATCACCGTTTTGCCCGTGTTGCCGAGCGCCGCGTTGATGGCTATCGCGAGCGAAACAACCGATTCATCCTGATAAAGGCCCGGGATCACAGCAGACTTGCCGGCATTAGCCTTCAGATCCTTGGCCAGCGCGGTAAGGAATTTCTGCTGTTCCGGTGTCCATGCATAGGAGGGAGCCTGCACACCTGCAACGCCCAGGGCCGAAGCAAGCGCGGCCGTGAAAGCGGGAATCTCACTGGCGCGAAGACCCAGCCGATGCTCTGCTTTCAGACCCGTCGTCGTCGGCGAGCTCTCCACGGCATACAGCCGGTTCATGCCGTTCTCAGGCTGCTTGCGGCGTCCGGCATAGTCGCGCACAAGTTTGTGGAAACCGGGGAAGCCGGCGCCAGAAAGAAAATCTGCATCGAGTGAAACAATGACGTCAGCCTGATCGAGCGAGTACTGGAGATTCACGCCCTTGGCCAGCCACGTGCCGGCCAACGCCGGATCGTACTGCACGAGCTTCGTCTTGGGATACGCGGCCTGCACGGCCTTCCACTGCCGCGCCAGCGTTGGCGAAGTGATTGTCGAGCTCAGAAAATAAATGCCCGAGCCATCTTTGGTTGCGGCTGCCTTGAGACGAAGTTCCTTGGCAAAATCTGCCCACTCACGATTTTCACCGCGCTGCGTTACATGCTGCGAGCGATCAGGATCGTACAAGTCGAGCAGCGTGCCCTGCGTGAAGGCATCGGAACCGCCGCGGTTATAAGGATGCTCGGGATTGCCGTCGATCTTGATGGGCCGGAACTCGTCGCTCTTTACCAGCAGCGGCACGCCACCGGTGCTGAATGGATGCGCCGTGGCAAAGTACATCGGTTTGCCAAGCACCAGGTCCTCTGGCTGCCTGACATACGGGTAGATCGTCTCTTCAGGCTGCTTGGTGCAACCCGCCATTCCCGCCAGCGCCATTGAAGCGCCCATAAGCTTGAGGAAGCCGCGGCGCGAAACCGGATCGACCCACTCCTGGGCTGCGGCAGGAAACTCACGCTCTACCGCTGCCTGAAACTCCGGAGTATCGGCCAGCTCATCGACCGAACGCCAGAACCGCTTGCCCTTAACGCCCTTCAACTCCTGGCGAACCTGCTCCAGCGTCATGGGCGTGGGAACGTTCTTCGTCTCGTGATCCACGGTATTGCCCGCCTTGTCAGTGCTTCCGCTATGCCCCATATTGATCGTCTTTCGGCTCATCGATGGCAGACCTCGCAGCTTGCAAGATCGCTCGGGGGGCGGATTTTGTATTGATTCAGCAGGAAGTGGCCCAGCTCATCCTGACTGGTGAACTTGTGATACGAAACGCTGCTTTGGCTGAGCGTTGTAAATGGTGTGCTAATGGTGCTTTCCAGCGCAGCCATGCCGGTGTCACTAACTAATGCAGCCTTCGGAGCCACAACCGGCGCATTCAATGACGCGATCTGCTGAGGATTTGTTGACGGATCTTTCGTCGTGCAATTGACGCCCTGCGCCGTGGGGACACCGTCGGGAGTGCCTGTTGCCGAGCACCACACGGGACGATCCTCTGCCGGGCTCTCCCACGCCATGTTGTAGACTTCGCCGGTGGGGCGAAGATTCTTGGCCGGGTTGCGGTGACAATCCAGGCACCACTCCATCTGCAGCGTGTTTTGCGCGTACATCAGCGGCATTTGATCTACACGCCCGTGGCAGGAAGCGCAACCGATGCCCTTGTTCACGTGAATGGAGTGATTGAAATAGACAAAATCAGGCAGGTCGTGAACCTTGATCCACGGAATGGACTCGCCAGTGGCCCAGCTGTCGCGAACCGGCTTCAACAACTGCGCATTGGTCCAGATCTGCGCGTGGCAATTGATGCAGGTCCTGGTTGGCGGGATTCCGGCGTAACTCGATTTCTCAACCGTGGTGTGACAGTACTGGCACTGCAGGCCCAGGCCCTGCACATGATGCTTGTGGCTGAAAGGGACCGGCTGTTCTGCACGCTGACCTTGCCGCGTCACCCAGGGCGAACGTTGCAGTTGATCGAGCGTAATTCCCAGGGCAATCACGATCAGCCCCGTCAACACGAGGCTCATACGAGCCAGCGCATTGGAGCTGCGGTCAAAAATTTGCGGCATGAAGTCTTTTTCCTGCTTGGTTTTTCGCGTTTGAATTCAACCGCTGTGCTGGCGGTCACACTGGTTGTGTACAAAAACCATCGTTGGGTAAAACTCACCCGTGACGAGGGGAACCCCGAAAATTAAATATACCAGCCTGACGCAGCCCGCAAGAGTGGGATACACAGATTTTCAGAAAAAATCTTGTGCAAAATCAGATTCGTAACCCATTGATAACTAAGCAAGTTGTGATAAGAGTGATTGCGGGAAATAGAACACCGTCGCTCTGGCGTCGTGCGTACCAGAGGCTGGTATCTTGTGCCTCTAAAAATAACATGCCAAATGGACGTTTGACCAATTTACAAACGCTCAAGTGGACCAGTCCAACTCCGCTGACTGATGACTGCGCGAGTCAGAAAACGAAACCAAACAACTCGCGCTACAACCACCCCTGAAAATCTACATGCGGAGCGCCGCCTAGTGGGTTGCGGAGTGTCCAGCATGGCCCTTCCAAGCCTGCAGCCGCGTTCATCACGATTTCCAGAGAGTCATTACCAGTCCGCCGGCGACGATGAGCGCGCCACCCGCATAAATCGGCAGACCTGGCGCATGACCGAAGCGGAGGCGGTTGATTACCTGCGCGGAAATGAAGAACACCGCCACGTACACACCGATCAGCCGTCCAAAATCCCAGCGCGGAAGGTTTACCATCACGCCGTATCCTGCCAGCACTACCGCGCCTGAAACGGCAGCTGCGGCCCTGGCTGAGCCAGTGGAGTTATACATTGCGGCCTGAAAGCATGAATCTCCGAAGGCCTCAAGAATTGCTGCGATGGTTAAAAAAGCAAATGCGCCCAGCGGATTAAGTACAAGCTGGTTGATGGCGTTCATTCTGATTGGCCTCGTTAGGGGGAAATTGTGTTCGCATATCAAGTTCGAAGGGAAGGGATTAAACGCTTGCCGCCATTTAGCCCTGCACGTCCGAGCCTAACAAGCGCGTGCTATAGAATTCATAAGGACGCAACAATCGTTCTCGTAACAATCATTTGGCTAAGCGGACTTTCTTGAATCAGAACCCGGTGAGCCGAAGTTTATTCACTCCCGGACCCACAACGTTGTTGCACTTATCTCCCGTGTCGGAGCTTCTAAGTCTCGGAGAAGAACGTCGATGAAATTCGCCGGTTTACTAGTGATGCCCGCCGGATTCTTGCTGGCCGTAGCCGCACTGATCTTGTTCGCCGACCCAGCGGAGCAGTTGGGATTTGTGCTGAGCGGTGTAGCCGTTGAGGCGCTTGGTCTGGGCGTTGCCGTGAGGGGATTCATGCTGGCAAGCCGGGAGAATCGCCAATGACTCCGACTTTGCCCGCGGCCATGTCTGATGCTTTATTTGCTCTCACACTGGCTCTTCTCGTTCTGTCGCCCCTGACGATTGCAGGCATAGCTCTGATTAATACCGGCCTGGGGCGATCGCGTTCCGCCTCCCAGTCGCTCTTGGGCAATCTCGCCATTGTTGCGGTCACGGCAATCGTCTTTGCGATCATCGGTTCAGTATTTGCAGGCAGTTTGCCGGGAGGCGCGGGCCACATATTTCACATGGCGGGCAAGCCGTGGAACTGGCTTGGCAGTGGTCCGCTGCTGATGCGCGGATTGGATTCTGCCCCGGCGCAATCGCAACTCGGACTGGTATTTGAGTTCATGGCCGTAGCTCTGGCCGCACTGATTCCGTGGGGTTCCGGCGCTGATCGCTGGCGGCTCGTGGCAGGTTGCTCAACCGCCGCGGTTGTGGCCGCATTCATCTTCCCTCTTGCTGCTCACTGGACATGGGGTGGTGGCTGGCTGGCCCAACTGAACGCCAACTTTGGAACTGGCGCGAACTTTGTAGACGCAGGTGGCGCGGGTACAGTCCATGTGCTCGGCGGCTTGTGCGCACTGGCGGTCATCTGGATTACAGGAGCGCGGCGCGGCAAGTTTCCTAAAGAAGGCTTTTCAACTGCGATGCCCGGCCACAACGCCGCCTACGTTCTCTTTGGTTGCATGGTGTGCCTGGTGGGATTTCTTGCCTGGAATCTAGCCGGTGCAATCCTGTGGATGAATGCGACACCGGCAACTTTGCCGAGAACCGCAATCAATACTCTGCTGTGCGGCTCCGCTGCCATTGCAGCAACATTTGCCGTAACGAGCATCCGCTTCGGCAAGCCGGATGCCAGCCTCTGCGCCAACGGTTGGATGTCCGGCCTGGTCGCGTCCACTGCATGCTCCACTCTAGTTTCACCCGCTGCAGCACTCTTCATCGGCGTAGTCGCGGGCATCGCCACTCCTTTACTCGTTGAAGTCCTCGAGCTCGCCCTTTCAATCGACGATCCGTCCGGAGCCATTTCCGCTCACCTGATCGCGGGCCTGTGGGGACTTGCGGCTGCGGGAATCTTTGCGCCGCAGCATGGACAGATGCTGGCACAGTTTGTGGGCATTGCCACTCTGCTTGGCGTTTTCCTGCCGTTGCTGTTCTTTGTCCTGCTGCTGCTGAACAGGTTTGTACCATTCCGCGTGGATGCGGACGGCGAACGCATCGGCATGGATCTGCATGAGCTCGGCGGCGGCGCCTATCCTGAATTCGTGATTCACCGCGACGAGTCTTATCGATAAGCTGCCGCACATTTGCGGCCGCCAGGTGCTTTCGAAATTACTTCGAGCCGATGAGACGAATGCGCGCCGTAAGTGATCTGCCCTCCAATTGGCTGAAGGCTCCGAACTGCGGCGAATCCACCACGTTGTTCACCACAACAGGATTCGCCCTGCCGGCGGCATTCTCCAGTACACCGCGCAAACCAAAGTACGCCCCGCGAAGATGAAATCTCCATTCCAGTCCGGGGCTGAAGTCAATATAAACAGGAAAGCGCTGCGATCCCGCCGCGCCCACCACTTGGTGATTAGCGTTGACTGCGGTGTACGGAAAGCCAGTGCGCCAATCTGCCCTGTACACAAAATCCCACCGGTTGCGTAAACGCGGTAACGGAAGCCATCCCCATGAGATGGTGCGATTGGGGGTGTCCCATGCTAAAGGCCCACTTTGCTGTGGACCGAGCAGAGAAATCGTCGGCACATAATCCAGCGCAGCATTCGTGCGCGCGACGGAATGCGTGTACGACACAAACAGCGAATATCCGCCGGCAAACAAGCGTCGTGCGTCAACCTCGATGGAGTTGTAGTGATCCTGCCGCTGGTTGGTCAGCAGGTAGTTGCCGCTGAGTGCGGTAGGGCCATTCTGATTCACATATGCAAAGACATCTGTAGTGCGCTTTTCAAGCAGATTGGCCCCGGCAACAATCGCCCAGGGTAGCTTTTGCTGGACACCCACGCTCCAGTTAATGGTGCGGGCCTGCCGCAATGAACTGTAGTTAGTGGTAAAGCTCGTAGCTTGTGCCGGACCAGTTGGCGTCACTCCGTCCGTTGCGAAGTACGTGTCGAAGCGACTTCCCTCAAGCGCGCGCGTCAGGTATTCGAGCTGCGTGTGTTCGTAATAGAGTCCGACGCCAGCCGATATTTTGGTTGAGCCGTTATCGCCGGCGGGAGAGAGCACCGCAGCGATGCGCGACGAAATCAGTGGCCGCCGAACAATCTCATCCCAATCAAAACGCAGCCCGGGCTCGACCAGCAACCCCTTGCGCGGTTGCCAACGATCCTGCGCATAAGCTCCTACTTCAACGTTGTTCAAAGTAAACGGCGCTATCGCTGGATAATCGCTTCGTCGAAGTAGTGTCTTGTCTTCGCGCAAATAACTGATGGAGGCGCGTGAAACGTTCTCGGTGTATCCCATATGGCGCAAGTCAACGCCGAATTTCAAATTGTGCAGGCCTGCCCATTTCTGCGGCGGCAAAAAAAGGCCGGCGGTTCCCTCTTCGCGCTGCGATCGCCCGGTGAGGTTCTCAAAGTAGCTGCCTGCAGGTAATTCCGGGGTGATCTGATACGGCGCATTGCCGTGGGGTTCGTAACCATCGCGAACGTGAATCGCGCTAACGCCAACATCCAGCAGCGCCCCGCCGGCAATGCTCCACTTGTCGCGCAGATAGGGGAACCAAGCAGCGGTATCGCGTTTGGTGGTGCTCTGCTGCGGCGTCAGCGAGGAGATTCCGTCATACATCGAGTGGTAGCCGTTGAGGATCAATCCGCCTGTCAATATATTCGACGGCGTAAGATTTACCTGTAACTTGATCAAGTTGCTTCCGCGCACAAGCTGATTACTGTTTGCATTCAACGGAAGCTCCACTATGTATATGTTGTCGTATTCCGTCTCCAGCCCGTCGTAAAACCATGCACGATTACGAATCAGCGGCCCCGAAAAAGTGAATCGCGGCACAGCCTTGTCAAAGCGAAATCCATTCAGGTTTCTGAATGAAGGAAAAAAGTTCGTTGCATTGAAGCGGAATTTGTTGTCGCCCATTCCCGTATAGATCGCGATCACGCCGCCCGTCGCGCGCCCAAACTCAACCGGGTAGCGTGTCGTTTCGGCGTTGATCGTACGTACCGCGTCGGTGCTCACGCGCATGCTCAGCACCCCGCGGAGAGGTGAACGCACGTCGAAGCCGTCAATCTGATCGAGCGATTCCCAAGTCTCAGAGCCGGCCACGTGAACCTGCGCAGTTCCGGTCGCGACCACGCCCGGATTAAACGGCAGAAGATTGCGAATCTCGCGCGATGTCGGATAAGGAACGTTGACGATTTCCGGCGTGTTCATCGTGAACTCGTCAGACGTCTGCTCAACATCAATCCCAGGCACCGAGTCGGTGACATTCACCTGCTCCTGCACAATCTGTTCATGCGTCATCGCAATGCGAATGGAGCCCTCTTCCGGGTCAACATCGCTTAGAACGCTCTGGTAGTAACCCGGCTTGCTCGAAACCACCTGATAAGGAGCGCCCTGATGCACAGTAAACACACAGTGCCCCAGGTAATCTGTCCACAGCTCAACAGGATCCTGACCCGGCACGCGAACAGAAACCTTAACGCCCGTAACGCTCTGCCCGGTTTCATCCACGACTGTTGCGCGAATAGTGCTCGTCGCTTCTGCAGAAGCGGACGCGATGATCTGCTGCCCGCCTGCCTGAATTTCAGTAAGGAGAAA
>JADGNO010000037.1 GCA_017883405.1 Occallatibacter sp.
TCATCCTGGCAACTTACATAGCTGGTACAAAATGGATTGAGCGCCGAGCGCCTTCTGAACTGAACGTGAGCCATTTGTTGCCTGAGGGCGCAGCGGGACTTGTTACGGGGCTGGCATTGTTTGCCGGTGTGATGGCAATTCTGTGGGCCGCCGGCGTCTATCATCCGGCCGGGCGAGGCACGGTGACGGGGCTTGCTGCCGGCTTTGCCGCGGCACTGGCAGCAGGAATTATCGAAGAGACGCTATTTCGAGGACTGCTCTTCCGCCTGACTTCAAAGATCCTTGGAACATGGGGAGCGCTGCTCTTTACGGCGGCACTGTTCGGCGCGGCACACGTCTTCAACCCGGGAGCAACTTTCAGCAGCTCGCTTGCGATTGCGCTCGAAGCCGGCCTACTGCTGGGTGGCGCCTATGCAGCTACCCGACGCCTTTGGCTGCCGATCGGCTTGCACATTGGCTGGAATTTTGCTGAAGGCTCGGTCTTTAGCATGTCGGTTTCCGGAAGCACCGCGAGCGCCGGGCTACTGCAAGGTTCGCTGAGCGGGCCACGCATCCTCACCGGAGGGCAGTTCGGGCCTGAAGCTTCCGTTATCGCGGTAATCATTTGCCTCCTGGCCGCGCTGTACTTCATCCGGCGCATTGTGACTGGGCATCTGGCTGAGCTTCCGGTATGGAGCAAGGCGCAGCCCGTGGGCAATCCTGTGGAGATGGCTCGCACATCGCAAAGTTCATCCTGAATCATCGGATGCCAGGTGACGATCTAGCGCGTTTCCCGAATTGCTGGATCCAGCGGAACCTTTACCTCAGGGGCTGAAGCCCGCTACTTCATCGGCCCCAACCGCAGGCATAAATGCCTGCTCCACCCCGTGAGGGTACAAGAAATGTAGAGCCGCACTAATTGCTCAGGTGGCGGCGCAGAGACGACGCACGCCCTCCTTGAAATCCTCCTGGGATGCGATGAGGCTGAGCACAGGGTAGCCGTCGCCGGGAAAATCATAGTAGTGTCCCGGATGCAGGTACACGTCGTGCTTTTCCAAGAGTTCAAACGCAAGCTCTTCATCTGGACGCGTGGCGGGAATGCGAAGGACCGCGTACCAGCCCCCTTCCACAACCAGCCGACTCAGGTGTTGGTCGCCCGCAAGCTGCGCATCAAGTTCAGCCAGGTTCGCGCGTACGCGTGCCATCAACTGCTGCTGAAACTGTTTGCGCTGCTGCAATAGAACGGGAGCGGCCAGTTGGATAGGCGCATTCAGAGACAGGTAGGTGTCGGCGATCATCTCCAGGCGGGCAAGCGCTTCCCTTTTCTCTGCTTCCGGACCGCTGACTGTGAGCCAGGCAAATTTCATTTGCGGCAAGCCGGAAATTTTGGAGATGCCGCTCATGGTAAAGGTCAGCGCGCCGGAATTCGCGACAAAGCTCTTTTGGGGCGCGCCAAGGGAAAAATCCAGAAAGACTTCATCGGCGATGATTGCCATTTGGTTGGCCGAACATATCTGGTTGAGCTGCGCAACTTCTTCTGCCTTGGTGAAATGCCCTGTGGGGTTATTGGGATGGACGACAATGATGCCCCGAGTGCGCGGCGTGATGGCCTGCTTTAGAGTGTGCATGTCGATATGCCAGCCGTGATCGTAAAAAAGCGGATACCGCGTGAGCTTTACGTCATTCACGTCTGCCAGAAAATCAAAGAGCGGATAGCCCGGTGTGGGAATCAGGAGTTCGTCGCCTGGGTTGCACAAAAGTCGGAAGATAAAAGAATAGGCCTCGCTGGTGCTGGCGGTCAGGATCAGATCGTCTATGCCAACACGTTCGCCGTGTTCAAGGTAGTAATTGCTCACGGCCTGGCGGGCAGATTTCAGGCCCTTTGGATCAGGGTGATATTGCAGGGATGCGGGGGCGCAGAGTGAACGCATGATGGCAGGTGCGTCATAAGTGAAGCCGCATTCCGTCGGATTCGATGCGCTGAGGTCAAGCAAGCGCCGGCCGCTCGATTTGTGCCGTTCGAGTGCTTCAGCCAGTCGATTGGGTTTCAGGTTCCAGGTGGTGCGCGATGCGAACATCAGATGAGTTATATCAGGTTCCTATTTAGCCCATCACCTTGCCCAGTTTATCGATTGCCGGGCCCAGTTCCTGAGGTTTGTTGAGCACTCCGGCGAATAAGTCGCCGACGCGCTCAAAACGTCGCAGAACATTGGCGATGTGAAATTGTGCGGGCTTGAGTCCGGGCACAACTTCCTGCCATTTGAGCGGCGTCGCCACGGGCGCTCCCGGGTATGCGCGCAGCACGTATGGCGCGGAGATGGTTTTGCCGCTGGCGTTTTGCAGGTAGTCAAAATAAACCTTGCCCTTCTCGCGGGCAGATACCATACGCGGAGTGGTGAACAGGTCAGGCCGCTCGGCTGCCACCCATCGAGCCAGGATTTCTGCGAATTGCCTCGTCTGGGCCGAGCTGTAAATTGGTTCCACCGGAACATACACATGCATGCCATTTCCGCCGGTGGTTTTGGGATATCCCGTGAGCCCGATCAACCGCAGTTTTTCCCGCACCAGTTGCGCCGCTTCCACAATTCGGTCATAGCCACAGTGATACGGGTCAAGATCGATCAGGACAAAGTCCGGATGTTCCAGTGTTCCCAGGCGGCTCATGTAATGGTTCTGGTCAATGCAGCCGAGATTCGCCAGGTAAAGCAAAGATGCTTTGTCGTCGCAGATCACCCGCGTCTTGGATTCTTCGTCATCCGCCAACTCTTCGCGATGGAGCCAATCTGGAAATCCGGAAGCATCTTTCTGGAAGAAGTAATCGTGGTCAATGCCGTTGGGATAGCGTTTGAGCGATAGCGGACGGCCTTGCAGATGCGGCACCAGCAGGTGTGCCACTGCTGCATAGAAGTTGATCAGGTCGCGCTTGGTGTAACCGTCTGCCGGATAGAAAACTTTGTTCAGGTTGGTAAATTTGAGTCGATGGCCATCGATATCAAGCGTTATCTCAGCTTTCTCGGCGGGCAGCAGCTGTTCCTGTTTGGATTCAGTGGCGGCCTCCTCCGCCAGCAAGCCCGTCTCGCGCACTACCTCTTCCGGTTCGACTTCAGTGCGCATTCCCAGAAATACCGGCGCGCGCAGACGGTCGTCGTTGGTCCACGACGTGAACTTCACCAGGCAAACCAGCTCGGGCCTGACCCATGTAACCTCGCCAATCTCTTTGGGCACGTCACTCAACACCAGCTTCTTTGTGATCAGCGGCTTGATCTTCTCAAACACGCTCTTGAGCGATTGCTGCGTGAATCCCGAGCCTACATTACCCGCGTAGACCAGCTTCTTGTTCTTGAAGTAGCCCAGCGCCAGCGAGCCGAACGGCTCGCGTTCACCTAGGATGTATCCGCAGACAACAAAATCCTGCTGGCAGGTGACTTTGATTTTGATCCAGCTTGCGCTGCGCCTGGATTCGTACCGGCTCTGCGCCTGTTTGGCCACGATTCCTTCCAGGCCTTTTGTGCGTACGGCTTGCAGCAGTTCGGCGCCCTTGCCGATAAAGTGTTCCGAGTAGCGCACGATCTCGCTGGGCAACAGAATCGACATCAACAACTGGCGCCGGTCAATGAGCGAGGCTTTACGCAGATCGTAGCCGTTGAGATAGAGCAGGTCGAAGGCAAAGAAATTCAGGTTCGGTGGCGCCATGCCCTTGAGGGCCGGTTTGGTGCCGAATCCAGTGAGGTTTTGCAGATGCTGAAA
>JADGNO010000215.1 GCA_017883405.1 Occallatibacter sp.
TCGGCGCTCGGCTCTTTGAAGCTGAAGACCTCACAGCCTTCCGGATTGACTCCGGACATGACGTGCCGGATCGCGCCGTCCTTGCCGGCCGCATCCATCGCCTGGAATATCAGCAGCAGCGCATAGCGGTTGCTCGCGTAGTGCAGGCGCTGCAGCTCGGAAAGCTGCGCGACCTGCCGCGCGAGCAGGTGCTGATAATCCTTCTTCGACGTGTACACGGGCTGCACCAGCGTCGGCCACTTCTTCAGTTTGACCTTGGCGCCTTCACGCACCCGGAAATCTTTGGATTTAATTTTCATCGTGATCCTTTCTGGTTGTCCGATTGCGCATCTCGCTGTTGAGATACTGTCAGCGCTTCAAAACCGGAAATGACATCAAACAGTTCTTCGTCGATTCCGCTTTGACGCAGGCGGTGAAACGTCCGGTTCAAATCTTCCAGCAGTTCGTCGATATTCTTTTCAGCGCGTTGCATCGCGGCCAGACGGCTGGCATTTTCACTGGCGAGCGATTCCGCGCAGGACCTGAAAAGCGAAACAAAAAGATATTCACGTACCAGCGCCCGCAGTGTTCGTACGCCTTCACCCATGACTTCGGGCAAATTGCCCGTCGGCCATTCGATTGCGGCCAGATCGCGCCGCCACACATCGTCCAACGGTAGCAGCCGCTGACTCACGGGTGTATAGATCGTCCCGGACTTGGGTTGGTTATGGAAAATATAAATCTGTGTGATCTCCCCTTTTTCGCGACGTGCCTCAATTTCAATCAGAATCTGCCCGACCAGCGGCGTAATCGCGCTGATGGAATTCGGCAAGACGAAGCCGTGTGCCGGCAGCAGCTCTGTTTCCGCGAGGCGCGACTGAATGCGTTCACCGACTGCCCAGACAGTCTTTTTGCCCGGCAGACTTTCCAGCGTAGCGACGACAAACTCCACCATCACTTCATTGAATTGGCCGACCAGTCCCTGATCGGATCCAAACACGATAGCGCCTATCGTATCTGTTTCCTGATGCGCCATTCGTCCAGCGGCTACAGGTGGTTGATCCTGACGCAGACACGCGGCCAAGCCCAGTTGCACCGTCCGATAGTAGTCACCCAGAGAGCGCACCGCATTTTCGTATTGCCCGATGTTTGACGCAGCCATGGCTTTCATCGTGCGCACTACAGATTCGAGATCTCCGGCGCTGGCGATCTGGTGGCGCAGACTGGCGGCGGATTCGGTCATGGTTATTCCTTAACTTCCGTCTCGGGTTCTGGTTTTGTGTCCGCTGGGATTTCCTGCTGGGTGCCGCCATCAGACTTGAGTTTGGCTGCAGGCTTGATTTCCGATTCGGGCTTCAACTTGGCTATGGTCTCCGGTTTGGCTTCTGGCTTGGGTTGGAAGGACACGAGCGCTTGGCGGGCGATCTCGATGATCGTTTCTCGATCTGCATCGCTCAACTGGTCGGACGTATCCAATCGCGCACACACCTCCGCCGGGATATCCACGGCTGCCTCGTGCACGGCGTGCTCGGCATCCGTCATCTTTTCCAGCGCTATGCTGTCGAAGAGTTTTGCAGTCAATGCCAGGAGCACGGCGATTTGTGCGGGCACAGACACCGGCGCGAATTCCGGTTGTTTAAGGCAAGCACGGATGCGTCGTCCGTGCTCGATGATTTTGTGCGTGCTTTCATCCAGTCGGGCGCCAAAGCGGGCAAAGGTTTCCAGCTCTTCGAATTGGGCGTAGGCAAGTTTGAGGTCGCCCGCTACAGTCCGGTAGGCTGCCCGTTGCGCCTTGCCACCCACGCGCGAAACAGATTTGCCGACATCGACTGCGGGCAGCACGCCCAATTCGAACAGGGAAGGCGATAAGTAGATCTGACCGTCCGTGATGGAAATCAGGTTGGTCGGGATGTAGGCGGAAATATCCTGTGCCTCGGTCTCGATGATGGGCAACGCCGTCAGCGATCCGCCGCCGAGTTCATCGAGCAAGTGGGTCGCGCGCTCCAACAGGCGCGAGTGGATGTAAAAGATGTCGCCGGGAAAAGCTTCCCGGCCGGGCGGACGGCGCAACAGTAGCGACAACTCGCGATAGGCGCGCGCATGGTGGGTCAGATCGTCGTAAACAACCAGCACGTCGCGGCCCTGTTCCATAAAATATTCCGCGATGCTGGTAGCGGCATAAGGCGCGATGTAGGCAAGGCCGGGCGGATCGTTGCCTTCGGTCACCACCACTATGGTGTAATCCAGCGCGCCATTTTCGCGCAAAGCGGCAATCACTTTGGCCACACCGGATGCGCGTTGCCCGATGGCGCAATACACGCACAACACATTTTGGCCGCGTTGATTGAGTATGGTATCGATCGCGATCGCGGTCTTGCCGGTCTGCCGGTCGCCGAGAATCAACTCGCGCTGGCCGTGCCCGACGGGAATGAGCGCGTCGATGACTTTGATGCCGGTCTGCAGAGGTACGGTGACGGGCGCACGATCCATGATGGGAGCAGAGGGGCGCTCGACGGGCAGGCGCGCGCTGGAAGCCACAGGACCATTGCCGTCCAGAGGCCGACCCATGGGATTGATGATGCGTCCGATCAATCCGTCCCCCACCGGCACATCCACCACATGCCCCCTGCGTTCGACTTCATCGCCCGCCTGCAGATGCGAGTAGTCGCCGAGCAGCACGACACCGATCTCTTTTTCATCGACGTTGAATGCGATGCCGAAGATTTCTCCGGGAAACTTCAGTACCTCTTCAAAACTGACACCGGGGAGTCCGGAAACCATGGCGATGCCCGTTGCGATGCTGGTGATCGTACCGACTTCACGCGGGGCCAGTCGTGGTGTAAAGGTTTCCCGCGCCTGGCTTATTTCAGCCAACGCGCTGTCGAAAACATTTTGCAGGCTTTCGGGTTCCACGCTCATGCGCTCTTTGCTTCGGGTTTGGGCTCTTCAGGTTCAGGCTCGGCTTTAGCTGCAGGTTTAACTTTGGCCTCCGGTTGAGTATCCGCTTTGGCTTCAGACTTGAGTTCAGGCTTGGGCTCGAATTTGGCTGCTGGATTCGCCTTAACTTTAGCGGGCTCAAGATTCTCTTTCCGAATCTCGCGCTCCGCCTTCGCCCAGTCTTGGGCTGCGCTACCGTCCTTGCGGCCTTGCTCTTCGTAGATTTCGTAGGCTCGTTTGCCGATCTGCGGTATCAAGTCAGACCGTATCTTGGCTTGAGTGTGGGCTTCAGCTTTGTCCTTTTCTTTCAGAAGTTCGTCAACGCCTTTTTCCAGCGATGCAAGATAATCAGCGATGCTCCACGCCACTTTTTGTCCATTCGTGCTGAGTTCGATGCCGCTGATCAAATCCGGTGCGGTCTCAAAACAAATGGCGATTGAATCTGAAAAGGTATCGTTGAGCGCATTCTGTATCGCGGTGCGTTGCGCCACAGGCAGGTCAAACGCGCTGCGCACGAGTGCCGGTTCGGATGCTGTCTTAAGGGCTGCGCCGAGACTTGTTTTTGCCGGCTCATCCATCTCGCGCAAACGGCGCGTGAACACCTCGGCCATGCGTTCTTCCAGACTGGTGGCGGCGAGATCCGTCAGCGCCTTGCGCGCGATGGCGAATACTTCCAGGCGGGTTCGTTTACTTAGGGCTTGATTAAGATTGTGGGCTTCGTTGATCAGTGCTTCCTGGCGCTTGCTGCTTAAGGCATCGGCAGCCTTCCGCGCTTCGTCGAGAAGCCGCTGACGTTCAGTTTGCGCTTCTTCTGTTGCCTTGTTTATGAGCACGGCACGCTGCTGCTCGAACTCCTCATTCTTGCGCTGAAACTCGTCGCGCTCCTTCCGGGCTTCGGTCTTTTTCGCGTCGGCATCGGCCAGTTCCTTGGCGATCCGTTTCTCACGCGCGTCGATAGCGTTGAGGATGGGGTGGTAAAGAAAGCGCTTCAACAACCACACCAGAATGAGGAAGTTGACGACTTGCGCAACAACGGTAAACCAGTCGATCAGCATGACTTACTTTCCGGCTGCCTGCGCAATGACGTGATTCCAGAACGGATTGGCAAAGATAATAATCATCGACACCACGAAGCAGTAGATGGCAACCGATTCGACCATGGCCAAGCCGACAAACAAGGTGCGCGTGATCGTTGCTGCGGCATCTGGCTGTTGTGCCAGTGAGGTCAACGCCGTGGCGACCGCTCTGCCTTCGCCGAGCGCGGGACCTATGCTGCCGATGGCGATCGTCAGGCCGGCAGTGATGATCGAAGCGACCGCGATAATTGTCATGCTATCCATGGTATTTCCTTTCGTTGTTGGAGTTCATGCTTCATGTGCTGCATCGGAATCAGGGCTGGGCTTGCTGGTACGCGTGGCCGCCGCGATGTAAACCGTCGCCAGAATACTGAAGATGTAGGCCTGCACCATACCGGTCAACAGTCCGAGCACACTCATGGCAATCGGCAGGATGTAAGGCGTGATGGTCAGCAAAATGGCGAGAATCATTGTTCCGCTCATCATGTTGCCGAACAGACGCGCGGCCAGTGCCAGGGTGCGCGAGAATTCACTGATGAGGTTGAACGGCAACATGATGAATGTCGGTTTCAAGTAGTCGCTGAGATATTCACCCAGTCCGCTGGCTTCGATGCCGAATAGCGGTACCGCCACAAATACGCAGAGCGCCAGCGCTGCAGTGGTCGAGAGCGAGCCGGTCGGCGGCTCATAACCGGGTACGATGGTGAACAGGCTTGCGGTTGCAACAAACAGGAATAAGGTGCCCAGAAAGCCGAGATATTTCCGCGGCTGACTCAGGCCTACCTCTTCGATTTGTTTTTCGATGCCGGTGACGACGATCTCCAGCAGGTTCTGCCAGCGGGTGCGTTGCAGCTCCATGGAGAGTTTGCGCGTAACTAGTTTGGAACCGATCACCAGCACACCCATCAATCCCCATGTGTAAAGGATCGTGGCGTTGAGTTTGAACAAGCCGTATTGCCAGAAAATGATTTCGTCGGGGCTAAGGTGCATGATCTGCTTCCTGTGCCAATTGACCGGGTCGTATAGCTATCCGGGTGAGTCGCGTCACGATCAGGCGCGCGAGGACAAAGCCGAACAGACCGGCCAATAATCGCTGCCAACTGTCACCCATCACAAAATAGAAACCGAGCATGACAATGCCGGTCCGCAACAGCATGCTGCCAAAGAACCAGAGGGCGACCCGTTCTGATTTGACACCCTTGCGTACGGTCCACCACAGCCCGCCGAAGAAGAATGCACCCAGCAAAAGGCCTGCTATCAAAGCAGAGGCAAGACCCAATGCTTCAGTCATGGCCATCTCCCTCATTGTGGATTTCCCTGTTTTCCTTGTCCACCCAGTGCCATGCATTAAAACAACCAAGACCCAAGCCGATGGCCAGCAGCGCGAGCGTCCAGGAATGGCTGCCCGGGTAGTGTTTGTCGATCCAGATTCCAAGGGCGGTGCCGAGAAGGGTGGGTATCACTACCGACCAGCCCACCAGCCCCATCATGCCCAGGCCGGACCAGACGGTTTGCGTGGCATGACGTTGCGCCTTGAGTTTGAGCGCCGCCATTTCTCCTACCTGTTGGCCGAATTTCGACTCGTCCGACGCGGGTTTGACTTTATGTTTTTCACTCATGATGAAACTCCGCAAAACGACGTATGAATCCACTCTCCAATCTTGCCAGTACCGAACGCACCTTCTTTTCCTGATCGTTCAGATTCAGAAACTCCTGGCCTACCGCCTCGTGCAGTTTGCTCAAGTCCGTTCCTCCGATCGCATTGCGTACGGAGACCAGCACATCCTGACCGGATTTGACCAGAACGCCTTCATCGACGGCCATGTAAACTTCACCCTCTGCTTCAGTCTCGAAAACCAATATCCCCGGTACCAGTGCCGCCACGCAGTCAAGCCGGTGTGGCAAGAGTCCGAACGAACCTTCGCTGGACCTCGCCACGATGCGCATCACGCCGGTCTTTTCGGCGAAGACCTTGAAAGGTAGCAGGATCTTGAGGTTCATCATGGCCAGCGAAGTTGATGCGGATGTAGGTGCGAATTCATTCGCACGATGGGCGGACAACGTGCGAATGAATTTGCACCTACACTATGCGCTAGCATGATTCATCTCCGCCGAGGGTTTCGCTTTATCCTTATTTGCGCTGATTGCTTCGTCGATCTTCCCGATCATGTACAGCGCGCTCTCCGGATAGTCCTTGAATTCATCGCGCAGAATGCGTTCACAGCCGTCCAGCGAGTCCTTGAGGCTGACGAGCTTGCCTTTAAAGCCGGTAAATTGCTCGGTGGTGAAAAATGGCTGGGTTAGAAAACGTTCCAGACGGCGCGCGCGTCCGACGACGTTGCGATCCTCCGGCGACAGTTGCTCCAGACCGAGCATGGCGATGATGTCCTTGAGTTCCGCGTATTGCGCAAACGTGCGCCGGATTTCCTGTGCCAAAGCGTAATGCCGTTCGCCGACGATACCGGGTGTGGCCATCTTCGAACTGGATTGCAGCGGGTCGATGGCCGGAAAGAGACCCTCGCTCGCACGTTTGCGCGAAAGCACGATGGACGCGGAAAGATGCGAGAACACGTGCACTGCCGCCGGATCGGTGAAATCATCCGCAGGCACATACACCGCCTGGATCGAAGTGATGGCACCGGTGTCGGTATTGGCAATGCGCTCTTCCAGTTGCGACAACTCGGTGCCCATGGTGGGCTGATAGCCGAGGCGCGACGGCATCTGCCCCATCAGTCCTGATACTTCCATGCCGGCCTGAATGAAGCGAAAAATATTATCGACCAGCAGCAGTACATCGCGGTGTTCGTCGTCGCGAAAATATTCCGCCATTGTCAGTGCTGCATGTCCCACGCGAAAGCGGCTGCCCGGCGGTTCGTTCATCTGGCCGAAGACCATCACCATGTTCGGCAGCACGCCCGCAACTTTCATGTCGCGATATAGCTCCTCGCCTTCGCGACAACGCTCGCCGATGCCGCAAAAAATGCTGACGCCTTCCTGATGCCCGATCATGTTGTGGATCATCTCGGTGAGTAGCACCGTCTTGCCCACGCCGGCGCCGCCGAACAAGCCCGCTTTGCCTCCACGCTCCAGCGGAGACAGCACATCGATGACCTTGATGCCGGTTTCAAATACTTCGGATTTGGTGGAGCGCCGCGCCAAGGCGGGAGGTGCGTGATGTACGTTGCGCCATTCGATAGCGGTCGGTGCAGGCTGGCGGTCGATGACATTGCCGAAAACGTCGAACATGCGCGAGAGTATCGCTTTGCCGACAGGGGCTTTTAACGGTCCGCCCGTATCCTGTATTACTGTTCCGCGAGCCAGACCTTGCGTGGGCGTTAGCGCAATTCCGCGCACACGGTGCGCATCGAGCTGGGAAAGCACCTCGATCGCGATTTGATTGTCCGCTCCGGCATGCAGCAAAGAGTAGATCGGAGGCAAGCGATCTTCAAAGCGTATATCCACGACACTGCCGCGCACCGAAACAACAACGCCGTGATTCGATATGCCGGTCTTGTCTTCCATAATTGCTCCCGCTGATCCAGCGTCATTACAGTGTAGGCGCACACATCATTTATTGCCAGCGGAGCTATGTTTACTGAAATTTGTCATTTGGTTTTGAAAGTTAAGCCAGATTTACATTACTGCCATGACAGTAAACCTGCCATTCAAACTCGAATATCATCCAGGGCTTTGTGCATCGCCGCCAAAATCAGCTTGTCTGCACCATGCTGATCGATCTCCGGAATATCCCAACCGAAAATCGTGCGATATTTTTCAAGCAGGTTGCGCAAATCCGCCACAATGTGTTTGCGACGCACATCCAATTCCAGTTGTTCCATTGTTTTCATGAGGTTCTTTCTTAACTTATGAATGTTGCTTTATCCCACATCACGTAGTCCTGGGCTTTGACTGCTGCAGTAAGCAGATCGATCAAAGGTTTTCCTCGATGAGCCGTACTCACCGCCGGCTCTTTCTCATCTTTAGCCGCAACCGGCGGCGTGGATTTCTGTTTGTCGATAGCGGCTTTTAACAGACTCAGTGCATTGGCAACATCTTCTGCCCGAATAGAGCCGGGCACGGTTGCGCTGTGTCCCATCATTTTCAGCATGGCAAGCGCGTCATCCCCAAACATGGTGATATTGGGATAGGCATCAGTTGAAAATGTCACCAGCATATGATCCTCCCCGAATAAAAAATGATATCCGCTTGAGCAATAGCGCAAGCGAAACGTTACAGGACGCCATTCTCCATGCCGCACATTAACTACTTCGCAAAGCATATGCTCTGTTCGTTTGCGTACATACAGTCAAAGTGTTGTGCCGTAACTTGGCAAGCGTTCCGTTGAGTTATGTCTCTTGCGTAATAAATGCCCTGTCTAAAATTTGCAATCATTGTATTTCTCCGGAACTGAGCGGAAACAAATAGAACCATGGAATTCAAGGACTACTACAAGATCATGGGGGTTGCGCGCGACGCGACCCAGGATGAGATCAAACGCGCATATCGTCTGCTGGCGCGCAAATATCACCCGGACGTGAGCAAGGAACCCGGTGCCGAAGCCCGCTTCAAGGAAGTCGGCGAAGCGAATGAGGTGCTCAAGGATCCTGAAAAACGCGCAGCCTACGACAAGCTGGGCGCCAATTGGAAAGCGGGTCAGGATTTCCGCCCGCCACCCGATTGGAACAGCGGCTTCGAATTTTCCGGCGGCGGTTTTACCGGTGGCGATGCGGCGCAATTCAGCGATTTTTTTGAATCGCTGTACGGGCGGGATTTCGGCGCGGCACGCGGCAGCGCTTCGTTTCAGGCCAAGGGCGAAGACCATCACGCCCGAGTGTTGGTAGATCTGGAAGACGCCTACATCGGTGCTATTCGCACCGTCTCACTGCACGTTCCCGAAGTCGATGCGCAGGGGCGTGTGGCGATGCGCGAACGTAAACTCAATGTAAGCATACCGCGCGGCATTCGCGCCGGGCAGCATATCCGTCTGGTGGGACAAGGCGCGCCGGGTCTCGGGCAAGGCAAGTCGGGCGACCTGTATCTGGAAATAGAGTTCCGTCCGCATCCTTTCTACCGTGTTGAACAACACGATGTGTATCTCGACTTGCCGGTTTCTCCCTGGGAGGCGGCCTTGGGTGCTGCAATGAACGTCCCGACTCCGGGAGGAATCGTCGAGATCAAAATCCCGGCCGGCGCTGCCGCTGGAAGCAAGCTGCGACTTAAAGGCCGGGGCATTCCGTCGAGCACGCCGGGCGATTTTTATGCTGTGCTGAAGATCGCACTGCCGCCCGCTGGCGATGAAGCGGCCAATGTGGTTTACCGCAACATGGCCGCGCAGTTCCAATCCTTCAACCCGCGCAGCAAACTGGGAGTGTGAGCATGGATAGCGATGAAATGCTGCCGCGCCTGAGCGGAATCATTCTGGAAGAGCAAACCGAATTGACCCTGGCCGATGTCTGCCGCGCTTGCGCGGTGCATGCGGAATACATCATCGAATTGGTAGAAGAAGGCGTGCTTGTGCCAGTCGGACGCGAGCCTGTCAGCTGGCGCTTTACCGGAGTCCATATGCACCGCGCAACGGTGTCCTTGCGCCTGCAGCGCGATCTGGGGATCAATCTCGCCGGAGTGGCGCTGGTTTTGCAGTTGCTGGATGAAGTCGAGGCACTGCGTGCGCGTATCAACGCGCTGGAAGCCGAATGATGCCGGGGAGGTAGGTGCGAATTCATTCGCACGATTAACGTGATATGTGCGAACACCCACAGGGTGCAAGAACCTCTGCGAGGTGAATTCGCACCTACAAATACCACACAAAGAACAGGAGATGAACCATGACTATTGCAGATGAACTTCAAGCCACCATTGAGCAGATGGCGCAACGGGGCAAGGGCATATTGGCCGCAGACGAGAGTCAACCCACCATCGCCAAGCGCTTTGCATCTATCGGTGTCGAAGCCAGCGCGGAGAACTGCCGCGCATACCGAGCGCTACTGTTTACCGCTCCCGGTATCGAGGACTATATCAGCGGCGTGATCGAGTTCGAGGACACACTCGCGCAGACCGCTGACGACGGCACGCTGTTGCCGAAGGTGCTGGCGCGGCGCGGCATCGTCCCCGGCATCAAGGTGGATAAAGGCAAAGGGCCGCTGGCGCTGTCGACCTGCGATCTGATTACTTACGGCCTGGATGGCTTGGCGGAACGCTTGATTGAATATAAAAAACAGGGCGCACGCTTCGCCAAGTGGCGTGAGGTTTACAAAATTGGCGAACACTTTCCCACGGCGCTGGGTATCGCGGCCAATGCCGAGATGCTGGCGCGTTATGCGGCCGTGTGTCAGGAGCAAGGCATCGTGCCCATCGTCGAGCCGGAGGTGTTGATTGACGGCGATCACAGCATGGCTCGCTGTGCCGAGGTTACCGAAGCGGTGCACAAGGGAATTTTTCATGCGCTGCACCGCCATCATGTCGTGCTGGAGCACATGATACTCAAACCCAACATGGTGCTGCCGGGTAAGGATCATCTCGTCAGGGCCAGAAGCGAAGAGATCGCAGCGGCGACCCTGCGGGTATTCCGGCGCACTGTACCGGCGGCGGTGCCGAGTATCAATTTCCTGTCCGGTGGTTTGAGTCCGGAAGAGGCGACGGCCAACCTCAACGCCATGAATGCCGATTGTCCCGGTACGCCCTGGTTGCTCTCATTTTCCTATGGACGTGCGCTACAACAGACGGTGTTACAAGCATGGCAGGGCAAAGCAGAGAACGTCGCCGCTGCACAACAGGCGCTGCTGAAACGTGCAAGGTTGAATGGTGCCGCTCAGCGGGGCGAATATCAGGCCGCGATGGAGTCATTCAATTGACAGATACTCAATCACGGAAGTGTCTTCACCTTGCCGGAACAGCATGATCAAGTCAGGACGACTCGACGCGAAGAAGCACGCGATAAAGGTGGTCATCAAGAACTTCGGTGCAAGCTGAGAAAACATGGAGGATGAAGCATGAGCGAAGAAACACCCGTCAGCCACCCGCTATACAACCTGCTACCCACGGACGTCGAGGGATTCGAATCCCTGGTCGATCTGGCCCTGGATATGCGCTGGACATGGAGTCATGCCACCGACGAAGTGTGGCGGCAACTGGATCCGGTATTGTGGGACCTGACGCATCACCCGTGCGATGTCCTGCAGACGGTCTCGCGCGAGAAGCTGCGCAGTGCGCTCGCCGACCCGGCTTTCCGCAAGAAGATCGATGCCCTTGTACAGTCCCAGAAACGTTCGGAAGATGCGCCCGCATGGTTTCAGCAAGCTCATCCAAAATCAGCGCTGAACTGTGTCGCGTATTTCAGCATGGAATTCATGCTGAGCGAAGCGTTGCCCATTTACTCGGGAGGTCTCGGCAATGTGGCGGGCGATCAACTTAAAGCCGCCAGCGATCTGGGGGTGCCGGTGGTGGGCGTGGGGCTGCTCTATCAACAGGGCTATTTTCGCCAGGTGATCGACCGGGACGGAGCACAGCAGGCACTCTATCCGTATAACGATCCGGGGCAGTTGCCGATCACGCCTTTGCGCAAAGCGAACGGGGAGTGGTTGCGTCTGGAAGTCGTTTTTCCCGGCTACTCCGTCTGGCTGCGTACCTGGCAGGTCCAGGTCGGTTGCGTGAAGCTGTTTTTGCTGGACAGCAATGATGTCGCGAATTACCCGGTGCATCGCGGCATTACCAGCGAACTGTATGGCGGCGGGCCGGAGTTGCGCCTGCAACAGGAAATGGTGCTCGGGATGGGCGGGTGGCGTTTGCTGCGCGCACTTGGTCTGCAGCCGGAAGTCTGTCACCTCAATGAAGGACACGCAGCCTTCGCGGTACTGGAACGCGCACGGGATTTCATGGTGGAATCGGGCCGGCCATTTGACGTGGCGCTGGCCGTGACCAGGGTCGGCAATCTGTTTACGACACACACGGCGGTGGACGCAGGTTTTGACCGGTTTGCACCGGCACTCATCGAGCAATATTTTGATAATTACGTAAAAAGACTGGGTATCACTCTCCACGAATTACTGGCGCTCGGTCGTCACAATCCGAACGATGCGGCTGAACCGTTCAATATGGCTTATCTGGCGATACGCGGCAGCGGAGCAGTGAACGGTGTGAGCAGCTTGCATGGCCGGGTAAGCCGGCATTTGTTCCAGCCGCTGTTTCCGAACTATCCGCATACGGAAGTCCCGGTCGTGCACATTACCAACGGCGTTCACATGCCGACCTGGGATTCCGCAGAAGCGGATGAGCTGTGGACCGAAGCCTGCGGCAAAGACCGTTGGCTGGGGACGGCGGAGGATATAGGGAAAAGTATGCGCCGTGTTTCCGACGCCAGACTCTGGAAGTTTCGCATTGAAGCAGGCCAGTCTTTTGTGGAATACGTGCGCGAACGCTTGTCCATGCAGCTGGCTACATCCGGTGCAACGCGCGCAGAGGTGGCTGAGTCGAAACAGTTCTTTGATCCCAATGTGCTGACCTTGGGCTTTGCACGCCGCTTCGCCGCTTACAAGCGTCCCAACATGCTGTTGCACGATCCGGAGCGACTGCTGCGCCTGTTGAGCAATCCGCAACGCCCGGTTCAACTCATCTTGGCGGGCAAAGCGCACCCCGAAGATCGTGAAGGCCAAGCCCTAATTCGTCAGTGGACTCAATTCATCCGGCGGCCGGAAGCGCGCCGTCATGTGATCTTCCTCAGTGACTACAACATGCTGTTGAGCGAGTATCTGGTGCAGGGAGTCGATGTCTGGATCAACACGCCGCGGCGCCCGTGGGAGGCGTGCGGCACCAGCGGCATGAAGGTGCTGGTCAACGGCGGTATCAATTTGTCCGTGCTGGACGGCTGGTGGGCGGAAGCCTACACGCCGGAAGTGGGCTGGGCATTGGGAGACGGTCAGGAACATGGCGATGATCCGGACTGGGACGCACATGAAGCCGGGCAACTCTATGACCTGCTCGAGCGCGAAGTGATCCCGGAGTTCTACACACGAGATGTTCAAGGAATACCCGTTGCCTGGGTTAACCGGATGCGGGAAAGCATGGCGCAATTGACACCTCAGTTCTCCACCAACCGTACCGTGCGCGAATACACCGAACAGCACTATCTGCCTGCGGCCTCGGCCTACCGGGATCGAAGCGCAGACAAAGGTGCTTTCGGTATGCACATGGTCGATTGGCGGCGCATGCTGGAACAAAAATGGGACTCATTGCATTTTGGCGAAGTTAAGGTCGAGACGGCCGGCGAGCAACACGTGTTTGAAGTGCATGTGTATCTCGATGGCTTCGATCCGGAAGCAGTGCGGGTCGAGCTTTATGCCGATGGAATGAACGGTGCTGCACCGGAACGGGTGGAGATGCAGCGCGGGCCGCAATTGGTGGACGCGACTAACGGCTACGCCTATCGCGCAGGAGTGTCTGCAGCTCGTCCGGCTTCAGACTATACGGCGCGACTCATACCGCGTCGCGATGGCGTGGCAGTGCCTCTCGAAGAAAATCATATTTTGTGGCAGCGCTGATTCGATAGCCGAGAGGAATATTGTTGAATAAAGCAGGAAGGGGTTCGGGCCCAACTCGCGTTGTGCGCGCAACACCTTATACTCAATCAGGAGTCGAACATGTCGGTCGAACTCGATCAGCAATGCATCAACACACTGCGCTTCCTGTCGGTAGACATGGTGCAGAAGGCCAACAGCGGGCATCCGGGCCTGCCGCTCGGCGCCGCACCGATGGCCTATGCGCTGTGGATGCGCTGGCTCAAGTACAACCCGCATAACCCGCATTGGTTCAATCGCGACCGTTTTGTGCTCTCGGCCGGACACGGCTCGGCCCTGCTCTACAGTCTGCTGCACCTGACCGGTTACGACCTCTCGCTGGACGACATCCGGCAGTTCCGCCAATGGGGCAGCAAGACGCCGGGGCATCCCGAGCGCGGGCACACGCCGGGTGTGGAAGCCACCACCGGTCCGCTCGGGCAGGGCTTCGGCAACGCGGTCGGCATGGCGATCGCAGAGGCGCAACTCGCGGCCCGCTACAACCGGCCCGGTCACATGCTCATCGATCACCATACCTATGTAATTGCCAGCGACGGCGACCTGATGGAGGGTGTGGCCTCCGAAGCGGCCTCGCTGGCCGGTCATCTCAAACTGGGCAAGCTCACTTGCCTGTATGACGACAACGACGTCACGCTGGCTGCCGGCACCGACATCTGTTTTTCGGAAAATCGGGCGTTACGTTTCGAGGCATACGGCTGGCATACCGTATCGGTAGCGGACGGCAACGACCTCGCGGCAATCGATGCCGCGCTGGCTGCGGTACGGGCGGAAACAGCCCGACCGTCGATGATCCTGGTGCGTAGCCATATCGGTTACGGCTCGCCCGAGCAGGACAGTTTCAAGGCGCACGGCTCACCGCTCGGTGTGGACGGCGTGCACAAGACCAAGCAAAAGCTGGACTGGCCGACCGAGCCGGACTTCCTGATACCGGACGCGGTACTGGCACATTTCCGTGAAGCGGCGATACGCGGTGCGCAGGAAGAAGCTGCATGGAACGAGTGCATGAGCGTCTATGCCAGGGCGTTTCCGGATATGGCGGAAGAGCTGCAGTACCGCCTACGAGAGGCACTACCGCCGGGCTGGGATGCGGACATCCCGGTATTTGACGCCGATGCCAAGGGCCTCGCCACGCGCGACGCATCCGGCAAGGTGATGAACGCCATTGCGCCCAAACTGCCGGCGCTGACCGGCGGCTCGGCCGACCTCGACCCGTCGACGAAAACAGCCTTGAAAGGCATGGGGGATTTCAATCCGCCGCCGGAAAAGAACCCGGAAAAAAACCCAGAAAAAAATACCGACCAGCAGGGTTCCGATAGCGCTGGCTGGAGCTATGCCGGACGCAACCTGCACTTCGGCATACGCGAACATGCGATGGGCGCCATCGTCAACGGCCTCGCCGCGCACGGCGGTTTTATTCCGTATGGTTCGACCTTTCTGATCTTCTCCGACTACATGCGCCCGGCTATCCGGCTGGCGGCA
>JADGNO010000038.1 GCA_017883405.1 Occallatibacter sp.
GGAATGCCTGTTCAACAGCAACTGATAGTGGTCCCACCGGATGCCAAGGCTTGCGGTCCAGTTGCCGAATCGCGCCAGGTCTTCGACGAATGCGGATTGTTCAAGATCAGGCCGTGCATCCGCAAAACTGAATGACGGTTGCGTACCCGCGTCGAATTGATCCGGATCGGTGAGTTGGTAACGGAAATTCTCGTGGAGAAAAGTCGCGTCAGAGTCCAGCCCTGCCTTCAACTCATGATGCCCATGGTGCAGAGAGTACGTGCCCTTGAAATATGCTTCGTTGAATCGGTCATGTTCAAAAGCTGCAATCGGCGTTGGATTGGTATTGGAAACCAGATCTTTGGAATTGCTGCGCAGCATGGCTGAAAGCAGAATCAGGCTGTCCGGCGAAACAATATGCTGATAATGCGCGGTTCCCATGGTCTCGAAATTATCGCCATTCTCGATTTGTCCCGCCTGCTGCTGAATAAGCTCATTCGGAATCAGATAACGTGAAATTTCGCGCCGGATATCAACAACCAACCTGTCACTGCTGGTCAAATCGCGCTCGTACGCCGCAGAAAAATCGGCAGCAGTTCCGGTGTTGGTAAAGTTCTGCGGCACCACGGGATTCAGATAGTGCTGTGTGTGCGAGCCGGATGCGGATATTGAAACGGAATCGTGCCGTCGCGTCTCCTGCAGCCGTCCGAATCCCGACAGCGTATCGTAGCTGCCGCCCGATGTAATTAGTTCGCCATGCAGGCCGGGATCAGTCTGGCGGCGCGTGTTCAGTTCCACCACCCCGCCCATCTTGCGGCCATACTCCGCAGGAAATCCAGCCGTGTAAATGCTCATCGACTCGAGATCGTCGGCTTCAATCTCCGATCCAAAACTCGGCGAGCGATTATCCGTCAGCGGAATTCCATCCACAACGAACTGCGTTTCATACTCTGATCCGCGCGGATGCAAAACAGAATTGCCTTCGTAAATCCAGCCCGGCTGCGACACCACCAGGTCCTGCACAGAACGGCCCGGCAAGGATGACAGACGCTCATTGATCTGCTCGGTTCCAATCTGGCTCGCATCGGAAGCGGCATGCAGATCGACCGATGTATTCACATCGTTGACCCTGATCTGCGTCTCCACGCCGGCGACAGCAAGCTGCACGCGCCGATCCTGTGGAATGGTCGAATGCAAATCAATCACGGAGTGATAGGCGATAAATCCGCCTCGTTCCACGGTCAGGCTGTAAGTGCCAAAGGGAAGCAGCGCCAGAGTTACGTGCCCGGTAGCGTCCGTCTCCAGCGCTTGATGAAAATGGCTTGCCTGCGAGTCCAACTGAATCCGGGCACGCAGACCTGCTCCCGATGGATCAGCGATACTGAACCGCAATTCGCCGCGATTGGCCTGGCCCCATGCCGCGGTTGTCGCGAACGCAAGTAAGAACGAAAGCAGTCTCACCATCTGTGGTCTGGCCAATCGCATAACAGCAGCAGTTCAAATCCGGTTCAAAGCGCACACACCATCAAATCAATGCGCGCCTTCCGCAGTCGGCAATGCGAACGCCATGTATCCCTTCCAGTCGGTTGGATTCATCTTGCCGCCGGGCGGAATGTAGGCTCCTTCAGGATAGGGCGTGCCTCCGCCGCTCACAGCCAACAAAATATACTCCCGCCCTTTTACCTGGTACACAGCGGGTACACCCTGCGAGCCATTTGGCAGATCCTTGCTGAAAATCAGCTTGCCGGTGGCGCTATCCAGTGCATAGAGCTTCGAATCGTTACCTGCAAATAAGACAAGCCCTCCTGCCGTGGTCACAAATCCGCTCTTCGGATACATGTTCCCCTTCATCTCGTCGCCTGGAGGTGCTTGCGGAACGCCGCCGTACGGTGTCTGCCACTTGATCTTGCCGGTATTCAGGTCATAGGCGGTAATGTAGCTCCACGGCGGAGTAATCACATAGGGCTCGTTACCGTAGCCGGTCTTGTAGCGGGATGGAGGAGCTTCAACGCCCTCGGGGTATGGCGGCTCAGCGAGCGACCTGAGCATTGCCTGCATCTGCACATTTGGCGCAGAGCCCGGAGGGGCCTGGTCCGGATGCCGGAGGAATGCCATCAGGTAGCTGATGGAATCATCAGGCATGGAGGCAAACGGAGGCATCATCCCTTTGCCCTTCATGATCACCGTGTGCATGCCGTCGGCGCCCAGGCGGGTAAATGAGCTATCGATCGCAGGCCCGCGATCTCCCTTCAGCTCCGGGCCGTGGCACATCTGGCAGTTCTGCTCGTAGACGGCCCGTCCCATCTCTTCCGGAGTTGGAAAACCGGCGCGGCGTCGAACTGCCCCGCGGGCGGGGCGGCTCGGAATGAGGCCGCCTTGATTGGCGCTGGTTGATTCGCCTGCGGGCACCAGCTTGACGATAGAGGGCATGTCTCGGTTGAGCACGTAGACGGTGCCGTTGGTCGGATCGGCGCCGGTGCCGAAGAAGAGTGCGCCGCCATTCACGCTGGGCAAGTTGATGGTTTCGGTCCCAAGGCCCATCGGCGTGTAGAAGCCGGTTTTTGCCTTTGACAGCCTGTCCTTCCACTTCTCAACTTCGTCAGGCCGCATAAAGCCGGTGTACATGTCATTAACGGTCATTCCCTGGCGCGCAAAGGGAGGCACTACGGTCGGGAAAGGCTGTGTCTGTGCAGTGTGTTCACCCGGTGCGTCGCTTTGCGGAACGGGGCGCTCTTCGATGGGCCACAAGGGTTTTCCAGTCAGTCTGTCGAACACAAACAGGAAGCCGTTCTTTGAAGCGACCGCCACCGCGTCCACCATCCTGCCTTCGTGCTTCACGGTCACCAGCTGAGGAGCGGCATTAAGGTCGTAATCCCACAGGTCGTGATGAATGGTTTGGAAATGCCAGAGTTTCTTGCCCGTGGCGGCGTTCAACGCAACTATCGAGTCTGCATAAAGGTTGTCGCCTTTTCTATCGCCGCCGTAGAGTTCGTATTTTGCAGACGCCAGCGGTACAAAGACGATACCGTGCTTTTCATCCACGGTAAGTTCGCCCCATGCATCCACGCCACCCATGTATTTGTAGGCGTCCTTCGGCCATGTGTCGTAGCCGGGCTCGCCTGGGCGCGGGATTGTATGGAACACCCAGAGAAACTTTCCGGTCACCACATCGAATGCGCGAATATCACCCGGAGGCGCCAGGTATCCCTCACCCGTTGCGCTGCCCAGAATCAGGATGTTTTGATAAATGCGTCCGGGAGTTCTCGATGCCAGAGGCCTGGTCGTCCGGTCGACGCCACTCTTCAGGTCAAGCCTTCCGTGGTCTGCAAAAGAATCCACAAGATTGCCGGTGCGTGCGTTGATGGCCAGCATGAAGCCGCCATAGGGCAGGAAGATGCGGCGATCTGTGCGATCCTTGCTCTCCCAATAGTTGGCTCCCCGCATGCCTGCGATGCCGCCAAAGCGCGAAGGCGCGGCGCCGGGAGCCGTAAAGCTGTGGGCCCACAGTTCCTTGCCTGTCGTTGCATCGACCGCAACGAGCGATCCATTCTTCGCAGCGAAGTAAGCGACGTTGTCTACAACCAGCGGACTGAATGTGTAGGCCAGGTCGTCCCCGGTCTCATATTTCCACGCAACATCCAATTGGTTCACATTGCCGGTGTTGATCTGCTTCAAAGCGGAATAATGCGAACTCTCAGGACTGCCGAGATAGTCTTTCCAGGCAGTAAAGGTTTGTTGCGCCGATGCGGCCTGTTGGGCCGATGCAATTCCGCCGCAGAAAAATGTAATCACCACTACCAGAAAAAACAGCTGGGGCTTTCGCATGTTGATTCCTTTTGCCACTCCACTTCAAATACGCTCGCGCGTTAATTGTGATTTCAGAAACTGAAGTCGCCTCAGCGCGGAACGGTGACCGTCCAGCGCGCCCTCCGGCTTTTTCCGTTGCCCCCAGTGCGCTCCCCCCGCGGGAGAACGCGCACCTCTTGCAGCCAATGGGTATGCTGCAAGGCGATCTTCGTATTACGCAACGGGCAGAAAATCGCATTTATTTCAGAAGGCACTCTATCATAGGACGCAGCCCACTTGCAGAAGGACGAAAAGGCCGGCAAATTTGGCGCTCCACCCACGCCCGCAGGGCCACCGCCAGCCCGAGCTATACCACAGATTGGGAAGAAGTTGACGCCCTCTCCCTTGTGATTCTAATCGGACTCTGTTACTCTAATTTAGTTAATGAGCCGCGCTTCCCAACCCCGCTCCTGTTGTTGCCTGTCGAACATCTTCGGCGGGTTTACAAATTAGTCTCTGATCTCCGGAACAATCGATCCAGACGACGCACCCGCTGCTGAAGGGCCGGGTTTTGCATCGTCGCTCGGTCTTCAGCATCCACCTTGAATACGCTGAGGTCCCGATGCCCGTAGCCGAAACAGATTCCCGCACTCATCCAAACGGCGCCACACCCGCTTCCCCATCGCGGCTAAACCATTTGCGCCTGCTTGAAGCGGAAAGCATTCATATTCTTCGCGAAGTTGCGTCGGAGTTTGAGCGGCCCGTCATGCTCTACTCCATCGGCAAAGACTCGTCCGTGATGTTGCGCCTGGCGCAAAAAGCGTTTTATCCGGCGCCCATTCCATTTCCCTTGATGCACATCGACACCGGCTTCAAGTTCAAGGAGATGATCGAGTTTCGCGACAATATGGCGCGCGAGGTTGGAGCGGAATTGCTGGTCTGGCGAAACGAGCCGGCGATTGCGGCAGGCACAAATCCAATTGCGCTCGACACCAAGCGTTGCTGCGGCCTGCTCAAGACGCAAGCACTGCTCGACGGCCTGCGACACTACAACTTTGACGCCGCTTTTGGCGGTGCAAGGCGCGATGAAGAAAAATCGCGCGCCAAGGAACGCATCTATTCCTTCCGCGACGGCGCTGGACAGTGGGATCCCAAGAATCAGCGCCCCGAGTTGTGGAACCTCTACAACGCGCGCGTGCATCCAGGCGAAAGCATTCGCGTATTCCCGCTGTCGAACTGGACCGAGATGGATGTGTGGCAATACATCTACGAAGAAAACATTCCCGTTGTCGATCTGTACTTTGCAAAAGAGCGCCCCATGTATGTGCGCGGCGATGTGCTGCTGCCCATAGAGCAATCGTTTGTGGCGCGGCTGGGCGAGCAGCCACAAATGGTTAAGAGCCGGTTGCGGTCGCTCGGTTGCAGTCCCTGCACTGGAGCCATCCGTTCTGATGCGGCAACCATTCCCGACATTATCGCGGAACTGATTTCGTTCCGCTCGTCCGAGCGCGCCAACCGCGTGATTGACCACGATCAGGAAGGCTCAATGGAAATCAAAAAGCGGGAGGGATACTTCTAAATGTCGACGACTGCGGCAACCGAATTCTCTCCCTCATTTTCGATCAAGGACTTTTTGCAGCAGGAGCGCGAAAAAGATCTGCTGCGTTTTTCTACGGCAGGCAGCGTTGATGACGGTAAGTCAACGCTGATTGGCCGCTTGCTCTACGACACGCAATCGGTCTACGAAGACCAGGTGCGTTCAATCGAAGGCAAGGGAACCACCGCACCCGGACAGATTGACTTTGCGTTGCTGACTGATGGCCTGCGTGCCGAGCGCGAGCAGGGAATCACCATCGATGTTGCGTACCGCTACTTCTCCACGGCGCGGCGCAAGTTCATCATCGCGGACACGCCTGGCCACGAGCAGTACACGCGCAACATGGCCACCGGCGCTTCAACTGCCGATGCCGCCGTGGTGCTTATCGATGCCAGCAAGGGCGTGCTTATCCAATCGCGGCGTCACGCGTATATTGCATCGCTGCTGCGCGTAAAGCATGTCATCGTGGCCGTAAACAAGATGGATTTGATCGGCTACGATCAGGCTGCGTTCCGCGCCATTGAAGCTGACTTCAGCAATGTGCTCGATCAGATAGCGGCCGACACCGGCAACCCGGTTGAGCGAGTGTTTGTCCCGGTCAGCGCCTTGAAGGGCGACAACATTGTGCACCGCGCCGCCTGCACCACTCGCACCATGGACTGGTACTCAGGTCCATCTCTGCTTGAGCTGCTTGAGTCGCTGCCGTCGTCCGTGGATACACGTAATGCGCCGTTTCGTTTTCCTGTGCAGCGCGTGCTTCGGCCAGACCACACGTTCCGCGGATTCGCAGGCCAAATTGCCTCGGGTACCATTCGCAAAGGTGACGAAATTACAGCATTACCCTCAGGCAGAAGCGCAAAGGTGGAACGTATTGTTACCTGGGACGGCGATCTGAATGAGGCCGTGGCGCCGCTTTCGGTAACGCTGGTGCTCGATCGCGAACTGGACATCAGCCGCGGCGATTTAATTGTTGCGGCCCAGGCTCCGGCAACGGTGA
>JADGNO010000216.1 GCA_017883405.1 Occallatibacter sp.
TCCAGCCAATTGCGATACAGCATCTCCAATACTCGCCCAACGACACTCGAACGTCAAAACGACTCTCGGCTTGTACGCTCATCAGGTGAATTCGTCGATGATGGCCGCGCAGGACTCGATGATGCGGGCTCTGCGGCCCGGATCGAAGACCGTTCAATAGGAAGTAGGGGACCCAAAAACGGAGGCAGGCGATGTTTTACAGGCGAGAAAATTCGGGCCTTCCACCTAAGTTACTGAAAATAATGGTAGGCACGACTGGATTCGAACCAGCGACCTCTTCCGTGTCAAGGAAGCGCTCTAACCAACTGAGCTACGCGCCTGCTAACCAACATCAGTTAGTTTAGCAGCACTAGTGCGGCTGGCGAAAGTGACCGGCTGCCTTCTCGCAGGGTCTTGCTGTACCATCGTTCACGAGCATAAGTACCTCCATATCCGCGTCGCTGATTTTTGCATAGAACCCTGCAATTTTTTGAGAATGGTTAGTCCGAGCCTGAAGGCATCTCAAGGACTCCCGATTTTTTGGCCGAATGGCCCTTGGGCCGGCAAGTACGGCGTGATTCAAGAGCGGTCGCGACTTCTGTGGGGATACGCGTGCTGAATTTCCTGGGTAGCTGTTAACCTGCAATGCAAGATGATTCGCGGCCGCACCTGAACCCATTTCGCGCTGCTCCCAACCTGCTAACGCTCGGCCGCATATGCCTCGCTCCATTTCTGGTGGCGGCAATTCTTGAGCGCAAATTTGAGCTCGGCTTCATCCTCTTTGTGGTCGCTGGCCTTACGGATGCGTTCGACGGCGCGCTTGCCCGCATTCTCAAGCAGCAAACCGTGCTGGGACATTATCTTGACCCCGTGGCAGACAAACTTCTGCTTAGCACGCTCTTTCTGGTGCTCATGCATGAAGGGCTCATGCCAACCACCGTTACCGTCCTGGTGTTTGGCCGCGACGTGGGCATTCTGCTGGTGGCCGCAATCCTCTACGCAGCCGTTGGCAGAAGAGAATTCCAGCCCAGCATTTTTGGAAAAATGAATACCCTCGCGCAGATCAGCGCAGTGGCCGCCGTCCTTTTATCGCAGATGATCCAGGCGCGCTGGCTGGTCATTTTCCGCGCAACCGCTCTCGACGCCACAATTGCGCTGACTGTGGTCTCGGGTCTGCACTATGCATGGGCTGCGTCGCGCCGGGGAAACCATTCGGCGGCTAACGGGTCAGGCCTTATTAAATAAAACGCGGTTCGCGCGTGATTCTATCAGTCGTCGGAGACGTCCTCTGTTTCAGCGGTTTCTTCAATCTCCATGTCTCTGAATTCCTCAGCGTCAAAAACCTCGCCACACTCCAGGCACTCGACATATTCCGTATCTTCATGCCGGGAGACGATTCGTACTTTGGGATGTTTACAGGCGGTTGCCATCAGTTTTGGGTTATTCGTTCAGATGCTCTTTCCGCCAGATTGTAGCCGGGTTTCCCACAAATTAAAACGGCAAATTATTCCAATTTGAGCCTTATGTAAAGATTTTCACCCCGCCCTCCTCAGAAAGTCCGCCGCCCCTTGAAATACCGACACATTCGGTCGTATACTGAATGCGGACCTATCCAGTCGGATATTCAATGCTCAAGCTCACCAAAAAAGCGGATTACGGGTTGATGGCGCTCAAGTACCTCGCCGAGCACCCTGAAGCCGTTGCGTTGAGCGCCAAAGATGTGGCAGATGCCTACGGTATCCCGGCTCAGCTATTGGCCAAGATCTTGCAACAGCTTACAAAAAAAGGACTTCTGCGTTCTCACGCCGGCATGAACGGCGGTTATGCCCTGGCGCGCGATGCCCGTGAGATTTCAGCTTTCGAAGTAATCCTCGCCATCGACGGCCCTTTCTTCATCACGTCTTGCACCAAGGGAACCAAGGCGTGCGAGCTTACGCCCAGTTGCACCATTAAGGAGCCGCTGGCGCGGGTAAATGAAACCATCGCCGGGGTGCTGAAAAGCATCAGTATTCAGGACCTGGCAGAGCACGAACACCAGCCGGCCAAGGCGAGCGAAGGCCACGGCCTGGTTGCATTAACGCTGTAACAGGTTTGATTCAAACAGTTTATTCCCCTCCGCCCAAGTGCGGAGCAGAGCAGCAAAGAGGATGGAGATCGAGATGAGCAGCTATACTAGCACAGTTGAAGTTCCGGCAGGCGTCACACTGCCTATCTATATGGATAACCACGCCACCAGCCCGCTTGACCCGCGAGTGCTGGAAGCGATGATGCCCTATTTCACTTCGAAGTTCGGCAATGCGGCCAGCCGCAACCACTCCTTTGGATGGGAAGCTGAAAAGGGCGTCGAAACGGCTCGCGAGCAGATTGCCAAGCTCATCGGCGCCACCGCCAAGGAGATCATCTTCACTTCCGGCGCTACCGAGAGCAACAACCTCGCCATCAAGGGCATTGCAGAAATGTACCGTGAGCGCGGCAACCACATCATCACCCAGGTCACTGAGCACAAGGCAGTGCTTGATACCTGCAAGCGCCTTGAAAAGTATGGCTACCGCGTCACCTATCTGCCGGTAAAGGCAGACGGGCTTATCGATATTGAAGACCTCAAGCGCGCCATCGACGACAAAACAATTCTCGTCACCATCATGGCCGCGAATAACGAAATTGGAGTGCTCCAGCCCATTCGCGAAATCGGCAAGCTCTGCCATGAGAAGGGAGTCATCTTCCACACAGATGCAGTGCAGATCGTGGGCAAGGTTCCCTTCAATGTCGTTGCAGACAATGTTGACGTGGCATCCATCTCCGGCCACAAAATCTACGGCCCCAAGGGCGTTGGTGCTCTCTATGTTCGTCGTCGCAACCCGCGCGTGCAAATTGCTGCGCAAATCGACGGCGGCGGCCACGAGCGCGGCATGCGTTCAGGCACATTGAACGTGCCCGGAATCGTCGGTCTCGGCAAGGCGTGCGAAATCGCCATGCAAGAAATGGATTCTGAAGCAGCCTACCTGCGCGGCCTGCGCGATCGGCTCAAGGCAAAATTTGAAGCAGAACTGGACTATGTTCACGTCAACGGCAACATGGAACATCGCTTGCCCGGCAACTTGAACATGAGTTTTGTCTATGTTGAAGGCGAGTCGCTATTGATGGGCATCAACGATGTCGCAGTCTCCAGCGGTTCGGCATGTACCTCGGCCACGCTTGAGCCATCGTATGTGCTCAAGGCGCTCGGACTAGGCGACGACGTGGCGCACAGCTCAATTCGGTTCGGCCTCGGACGCTTTAACACCCAGGCAGAAGTGGATTATGTAGCCGCCAAGGTAATTGAAATCGTCAAGCATCTGCGCCAGCTCTCACCGCTTTACGAGATGGTGCAGGAAGGCATCGACCTGAGCAAAATTGCATGGACGGCGCACTAGAGTTTTACGAGTCGGCGCGCACGGCTGCCGAATCAAACTGTTTGAACGCGGCTTCCCCCGCAGGAGGAGTGAACAACAATGGCATACAGCGACAAGGTAATCGATCACTACAATAACCCGCGAAACGTGGGTCAACTCGACAAGAGCTCAACCGAAGTCGGCACCGGCCTGGTCGGCGCGCCGGAGTGCGGCGACGTCATGCGCCTGCAGATCAAGGTCAACCCGGAAACGCAGGTCATTGAGGATGCCAAGTTCAAGACCTTCGGCTGCGGCTCCGCGATCGCAAGCTCGTCGCTGGCCACCGAGTGGATCAAGGGGCGCACCGTTGATGACGCGCTTGCCATCAAGAACACTGACATCGTTAAGGAATTGTCGCTGCCGCCAGTGAAAATTCACTGCTCGGTGCTGGCTGAAGACGCGATTCGCGCAGCCATCGGCGACTGGAAAAAGAAGAACGGCGTTGCGGAAACGGTGGAATCCACTTCAACTTCCGCTGCAGCAGCGCAAGCGCAATAAGCGGTTTCCCCTTTCCTGCGGGGGTGCGGTTCGCGCCGCGCCCCCTACTGCTAAGGTGAACCGATAGAGAGGCACATCATGGCGAACATGGTCTCAATTGAATCCAAGCCGGCTCAAGGCCTCTCCGCGGCGCAAGAGCAACCTGCCGCGCCTCAGGGGCAGACCAAGCAGGGCTTGACGGTGACGGATCGCGCGGTCAAGCGCATCCGCACGGCCATGGCCAAAGAAGGCGTTTCACCCACTGAGGGCGGATTGCGCCTGGGCGTAATGGGCGGCGGCTGCTCGGGACTCTCCTATTCCATCAAGTTCGATGCCCAGCCCCGCGAGCGTGACCGCATTTTCGAGTATGACGGCGTGCGCGTGTTTGTCGATCCCAAGTCGTTTCTCTATCTGCACGGCATGACGCTCGACTACGAAGAAACATTAATGCGGCAGGGATTCAACTTCATCAATCCGAACTCCTCGCGTTCCTGCGGCTGCGGTTCGTCGTTCTCTTAATCGCTTTGGAGTTCTGTCATGTTGAAAGTTCTTGATTCTGCAGTACCGGTAGCTTGCTGGTCGTGCTCTGTCGCGCA
>JADGNO010000217.1 GCA_017883405.1 Occallatibacter sp.
GAAAAGCGGTCGATTGCCAATGCGCTGCGAGTTGAGGTGAACGATGGCACCGTGCTGGAGCACACGGTTGAGTTTCCGTTAGGCCATCGGCGGCGTCGCGAAGAAGGGCTGCCGTTGCTGGTGGAGAAATTCAAGACAAATTTGCGTCGGCGGTTTCGTGAGGCACAGCAACAGCGGATTCTTGAGGTGTCACTCGATCGTGAACAGCTCGAGGGTATGCCTGTGCATGAGTATGTGGATTTATTTGCGTCCGAATGAGTCGAAATGGAATTCGAAAGCATGCGCATGGCACGTAAACAAAAGCGCGGACCCGAGGATCCGCGCTTTTGACTTTCGCAGTGAGTTGAAAATTACGCCTTTACTGCGACTGCGCCGGTGAGGCGTTCTTTCAGGATTTCGTGGCCGCGGGAGAACAGCTCGTCCAGCGACAGCTTGCCGGCTTCTACCTCGGCAAGAATCGCCTTCTGCGCCAGGTATTCCTTGTTCACGACGCCGGCCTTGGACTGCAGCATGCGCCATGCCTTGCGGCGCTCTACGCAGAACATGACCAACTGGCGGCTGAGCGCGCGGTACTCGGTTTTGCCGTCCTGATCGAACGTGATGTACACGCCGAAGTCAGGAATGTATGCGCGGTGCTTTGGATCGACGTAGCGCCGATAGACAATATCCTGCTGCGTGATGCGCACCAGCATGTTGTCGAGCGAGACCATCTTGGCGGCCGCTTCCGGCTTGATCTTCTTCAAGTGGTTGCGGAAGCGCGCTTCCGTTGTGCACCAGTGCGCGACGGTGTAGCGCGAAGTTTCGCCTGTGACCTTCGACTTGGTTTCGTACCAGTCCATGTCGGGAGACGGGTTGCCCTTGATATCGAGTGCTTCGCCGTAGCTTTCGCCGTTGCGCGGATCGAAGACAAACTCCGGCACGCCGCGCGAATCGCGCACGCGCTGCGCCTGGAAGAGCGCCATGTCGTCCGCTACTCCGTGCTCCGGCTGGCAGGTGGTGAACGCCTGCAGGAACATGGTGCCGCGATACTCAAGGCCGTCGAGAATTGCACGGTAGAGCTTGGGTGCGTTGGCCATTGAAACCTGAGCAACGAACGGCGAACCGTGACCGGCGAGGAACGTTTCCGCCACCGTCTTCTTCTCAGTATTTTTGCCCTGCGTGGCCGAGCCGAAGACGTTCATGTCGTTGCCGCCAAGCATCGGCGTGGAATCAGAATTCTGTCCGCCGGTGTTCGAGTACACCTGCGTGTCGAGCATGAGTACTTTCACGTTGGGGCGGTTCTGCAGAATCACCTTCGACGTGTTCTGGTAGCCGATGTCGCCGATGCCGCCGTCGCCGCCGACTACCCAGACCTTGGGCAGTTCGACGATTTCCTTGTCGGTCATAAGCGCATCAGTAAAGTGCGTGAAGTGGTAGTACTCTTCATCGCTGATGACTCCGCCTTCGACCGTGTCGCAGTTCATGATCATGTCCGCGATCCGCTCCGGCAGAACCGAACGGCGCGCATGGTCAACGATGAAGCTTTCGCCCATCAACCAGCCCACGGTGACTCCGTCCTGGAACAGAGAGTTCATCCAGGGATAGGGATGCGGGTTGTTTGGTGCCGTCGATCCGTACACCGTATTGCAGCCTGTGTGCGCGGCCATGGCCATCACGCTCATGCCGTTGGCCAGGCGCCCATCCACGGGTTGCAGGTTTTTGTGGTTGAAGGCTTCAGTCAGCAGCACTGCAGCAATGGCTTCAATCAGCTGCGCGTCCGTGATTGTGCCGTGCTCAGCTTCATACGCTGCGATACGCGCCTTGGTGTCTGCATCGTCTTCACCGCCGAGGCCCATCACAATGTGTGCAATCGCCTGACGCAGCCGCGCGTACTCAATGGGATTCGACTCCTTGAGAGCCCCCATTCTTTCCGTGCCCAGCTTTTCAAGCTGTCCGGCCTTGGCCACAAAGCGGTCGCTCTTGGCGTGGTATACCGGGCGCATGTAAGCCTCGGTGACAGCAGCAATGGAGCGGAGCACGCTCTTTTCGCCGCAACCAGCGCAGGCTCCGTCGCCGGATACCAGCGCGTCGTAGTTGGTGCGCACCATGAGCATGTTGCGCAGCGTTGCCGTTTTTGAGTCGGCAGGGTTGGCTGCGTTGAACAGGCCAAGGTACTTCTGTTTGGTATCGGGCAGCAGGTTCAGGAAGGCGGTGCCGGACTCGTGCTCGGCATTCACCTCTTCAGTTTCCTGCACCATTTTGAGCGCCTGGTGATCGCCGCAAGCTGTAACGCAGGCCGCGCAACCCTTGCAAAGATCGCTGACGAAAATTGAGAAGATGCCACCCGAACCGGGTGCCTTACGCTCAGGCGAAGAGAAGATGGCGTTCGTCTTCTGATAGGCCATCGGCACCTTGTCGATGATGGAGTAGAACTGAGTCTTGGCTTCAGCAGAGAAGCCGTCGACCGACTCCGTGACTTCGCGAATGATGGTGGGCAGCGGCGTTCCAGCCTTGATGTCCGCCAGCATTCGGGTGCGAGTCTGCTTTTCGATCTCGGGCAGCTTGTCGAGCATTTTGCGCCGCTCGGCTGGATCGCCAACGTAGCGCGAAACCGCTGTGCCTAGGATTGTGCTCAGGTCCTGCGAGCAGTTGGGAAGCGCGGTATCCGGGCAGACCGAAATGCACTCCATGCACTGCGTGCAATTCTCGGCAATGTAGAGCGGTGTTTCGCGGCGCGCAACGTACTTCGATGCCGTGTCGCCAGTTGCCGCTGCAATAACGCCCATGGCGGAGAGTGGCGTGGCGGGCTGATTGTAGCCAAAGTGCGAGCGGAACTCAGCGTCAAACACATCGACCGATGCGATCGGCGCGCGCGGTCCCTGCTCTGCCGGTGGCGGCGTGGTGCGGCATCCGCCGGTGGAACAACTGCTTGTGTCTCCACCGCCTTCAGCAAATGCTGGAACCGGTTCGAGGATGGGCAGCAGCGCCTGGCCGCGGAGGCTGGAGTGATCGGCCGCGCTGAGCTCGCCAATCTTGATCTCCTTAACGCGCTCGATGCCCTGCAACATGACTTCCATGTTCGACTTGACGACGGCTTCGCCCAACTTGCCGAACTTTTTGACGTACTGCTTGTACACGACGTCGCGGAACTGTTCCTGCGTGATACCGAATTCCTGCAGGATTGGGCTGACCGCAAAGAACGCACCAAGAAACGCGTTGCCCTGCATGCGGAGTTGCAAGTCGGCACGATCCGTAGCCTTGCGGGCAATGTCAAAACCGGGCAGCGTGAAGACGCGGATATTTTTATCGATGATCTGTTTGCGTGCCCACATGGGCAGGTTTTCCCAGGCATGCTCACCGTCCACATCGGACTCCCACACCAGGCTTCCGCCTTCCTGAATGCCGTCAAGCGGGTTGGTGTGCGTAAACGCCTTGGGATCGCAGCATAGAACGCAGGTTACGTGGCGCAGATCGCAGTTGACGCGAATGCGATCTTTAGCCGCGACCATGAAGTAGCTGGTGGGCGCGCCCTTCTTTTCAGAACCGTACTTGGGATTGGCGCTGACGTGAATAATTTCCTTGGGATTGCCGAGCTCGTCGACAACGTGATCGCGCTCGTAGAGCAGATCGTTCAGGTCGCCGAGAATTGCGCCCAAGTTCTTTCCTGTGGTGATGGCGCCCCATCCGCCGATGGAGTGGAAGCGCACGGCAACCGCGCCTTCTGGCAGCAGCGACGGCATTTCGTCCGCAACCACGCTGTAGGGGTGATCGATGCCGAGCACGATGAAATTCGCATTGTCGGCAAGGGTCTTGCCGTCCTTGCGCGCGCGTGTCCCTGTGGCGTATTGATAGGCGCCAATGATGTGCTCGGGACGGAAATCGCGTGAGCCCAAACCGTAGCTGCCGCCAATGAACTTCGGAATCTCGGCCAGCTCAACCTTGGGCAGACCGTCGGTTCCCTGCACAGACTTTGAGAACGCTGTGCGAATGTCGCGGCCGAGAGGATTGTCGCCGGCCAACGCCTCGTCAGTGCGCTCAAGGATGATGACGTTCTTTTTGCCCCTGAGAGCGGCGACCAGCGCAGCCTCAGGGAAGGGCCGGATCACGTTGACGTGAACCGAGCCGACGCTTGCGCCACGCGACTGGCGTAGATAATCCACCGCGGCTTCAATGTTTTCTGCCGCAGAACCAAGCGAAACGAACACTGTTTCTGCGTCCGCGGTCTTGTACTCGCTGACCAGGCCATAGCGACGACCGGTGAGCTTGGCGAAGTCTTCGTATGCTTCTTCAAGGAACTGGAGAATGGGCTCGGCGAAGTTGTTGCGGCGTGCCACAATGCCCTGCATGTAGTGTTCCTGATTCTGCACGGGACCGAGCAGCACGGGGTTCGCCAGGTCCATCATCTTGGGGACACGGCGGCGGGTGGGCCCAAACAGCACACGCTGTGCTTCAGTGGGGCACTCGATGATGTCGTCGGGCGCGCCGAGATATTCGCGAATCAGCTCCGACTCATGCTTATAGAAAGTGCGCTCCAGGTGCGTAGTTAGGAAGCCGTCCATGATGTTCATGCCCGGCGTCAGGCTGAGCTCAGTTACGCGACGCAGGATGAGCGCCTGGTCGGCGGCCTGTTGTGCGTCTTTGCCGAAGATCATGATCCAGCCGGTATCGAGCGCGCCGTAAATATCGTCATGGCCGCAGTGCACATTGAGCGCATGCTTGGTGAGCGCACGAGCGCCCACTTCAAGAACCATGGTGGAGCCCTTGCCGGGCGCATGGTAATACTGCTCGACGCCGTAAACTACGCCCTGGCCAGAAGTGAAGTTGACCACGCGCTTGCCGCACACCGAGTGGGCAATGGCGCCACCCTGGGCCGCATGCTCGCCTTCCGTCTCAATGGCCAGCGTGTTGTTGCCAAACACGTTCAGGTGCCCTTCAGCATAAGCCTGCTGGAACAACTCACCGCCCTCAGTCGACGGCGTGATCGGGTAAAAAACACCGGCGTCGGCGATCCTTGTTTCAGTGTGGTAAGAAACAAGCTGATTTCCATTAGCGGTAACGCGAATCCCTGGGTAGCGTGCAGCAACTGTCATTGAATCCCTCTCAGTGAGCCCTGTTCTTTCGGCCTATCCTTGCGCTTGCGCCTTTGCTGCAGACGAGATTTTCCCTCGTCCGCGCGCGGTGGCGCCGCGCCCTCTTTCCCGTGTTATTACGCCCGTCGATCGGGCTCTGCGTAAACGATTTATGAAGCAAGTGTAAGGGTCGCAAGCGGTTCAAGGAAAATCAGGGACCAAGCCCTCTGGAGCGACCTAATTAAGTATGCACTCCTTCTATATGTGCTGTATATCGAATGAGAGTACAAATTCTCACAATACGAGACGCTTCAACCAATTCTTCCATGTGTCGGAACGCCGTTTAACTATTTTCAGACGAACTTCCCTTCTTTAAGGTCACTGGGAAGCGCTAAGATTCTCCAAGTGCAATGGCTGCAATGGAATGGGAGCAGTAGGGAAAGCCCATGAGAGGGGCAAGAGAACATGCCTGATGCCAACGATCAAGCTTGCCAGTTCGCCCGCTATCCCAGCCTGGAGGGCCGGAGCGTTCTAGTCACCGGAGGAGCCAGCGGCATAGGCGCCTCTCTGGTCGCTAACTTTGCGCGCCAGGGTAGCCGGGTGGCCTTTTTCGATATCGATGACAAGAACGCCCATCACTTGGTCGAGTCGATAACTGGCGAAGGCCTGCAGTCTCCCACGTACCTGCACTGCGACCTTACCGATCTGGCTGATTTGAAGATTGCGGTTGAGCAAGTGGTGGCCGCGCATGGAACTGTTGATGTGCTGGTGAACAACGCTGCCAACGATCAGCGCCATGCGACGGAGGACGTCACGCCCGATTATTGGGACCACTCGATGGCGGTAAATCTGCGGCCGCATTTTTTCATGGTGCAGGCGGTCTTGCCATCAATGCGCGCCGCAGGTCGTGGGTCGATTATCAACATGAGTTCGATTGCGTGGATGATTCCATCAACCGGCCTCCCGGTTTACGTTGCCGCCAAGGCAGCCATCGTGGGACTGACCCGCACACTCGCGCACGAGCTTGGTCCGCACAACATTCGCGTTAACGCGGTACTCCCCGGCGCGATTGCGACCGAGCGGCAGAAGCAGCTTTGGTACACGCCGGAGTACGTTGACAAGATCCAGCGCAGCCAGGCCCTCAAACGCCAGATAGAACCAGATGAGGTGGCGCGGCTGATTTTATTTCTGGCTGCCGACGATTCAAGTGCCATCACCAACCAGAGCTATGTTGTGGATGGCGGCTGGGTGTGATGAATCAGTTGACGGTCATGCGCTACGATAAAGACAGGACTGGGGCCGTTCATGTTCGTTGTTATCTGGCAGTTTGAAATTGCCGAAGACAAAATAGCCGCATTTGAAGCCGCTTATGGCGCGGATGGTTCCTGGGCGAAACTCTTCCGCACGTCGCCGAATTACCTGGGCACTGAACTGCTGCGCGACGCCTATATTCCAGGTTCATACGTGACGATCGACCGCTGGAAGAGCGAGGACGACTTCCGCGCGTTCCGCAAAGAGCACGACCAGAAATATGAAGTACTCGATCGTGAGTGTGACTCGCTGACCAGCCGCGAAACGCGTGTCGGGGCTTATACGGTTTAGCTTCATACCAGTTCTGAAACTAAAGTTTGTGAGCGCTGATACGCCTGTCGCGCGCCCCCTTGAATTTTCCCCGTTTCTTCGCCATTTTGTCCTGTCTTTCCGTGTCTCGTCCTGCTACAATCCCTTCGAAATCCAATTCTTGTCCGAGCCGTCGAGTGATGTGCCGGGCGATATTTTTTATTCAAGGAGCCCTCCCAATGGCGATCGCCGACGACCGCACAAAAGCCGTAGAACTAGCCCTGGCACAGATCGAGAAACAGTTTGGAAAAGGTTCGATCGTCCGTCTCGGGTCCCGGGAAGCGCTGCTCCCAATTGCAGTCATTTCAACGGGTTCCATCAGCTTTGACGCTGCACTTGGCGTGGGCGGCGTGCCGCGCGGCCGCGTGACTGAGATCTACGGCCCTGAGTCCTCCGGCAAAACCACCATCACCCTCCAGATCATTGCGGAAGCCCAGCGCGCGGGTGGCCTGGCTGCATTTGTCGATGCCGAACATGCCCTGGACCCTGCCTACGCCAAGAAGCTGGGCGTGGATACGGACAATCTGCTGGTTTCGCAACCCGACAGTGGCGAGCAGGCCCTGGAAATCACTGAAGCCCTGGTCAAGTCAGGCGCCATTGATGTTCTGGTGGTGGATTCGGTTGCCGCACTGGTGCCCAAGGCCGAGCTTGACGGCGAAATGGGTGATTCCCATATGGGCTTGCAGGCGCGGCTGATGTCGCAGGCACTTCGCAAACTCACAGGCACGGTTTCAAAATCCCGCACGTCACTTATTTTCATCAACCAGATCCGCGAGAAGATCGGCGTGATGTTCGGCAACCCTGAAACCACTACGGGCGGGCGCGCTCTCAAGTTCTATTCGTCCGTGCGCATCGACATCCGCCGCATTGCCGCCATCAAGGAAGGCGACGTCGTGACCGGTAACCGCACAAAGGTCAAGATTGTGAAGAACAAGGTTGCCGCGCCGTTCCGCGAAGCAGAATTCGACATTCTTTACGGCGAGGGCATCAGCCGCGAGGGTGACGTGCTCGATCTGGCGGTTGCCAACAACATTGTTGAGAAGTCTGGCGCGTGGTACAGCTACGATGGCGAACGAATTGGGCAGGGCCGCGAAAACACCCGCACTTTCCTCAAGGAAAACAAGGAAGTTTTTGCCAAGATGGACGCCACTCTGCGCAAGGTACTCAATATTGGCGCCGTCAAGGCGGAGATTCCTGAGGTTCCTGCGGCCGGACCGGCTGAAGCCAAAGAGGCCGTTCGCGGGCGCCGCGGCTGAAGAACACTTTCTAAATCAGGTTCTCCCTGAAGCCACGAAAGGCCTTTTCCTCGGAAAAGGCCTTTTGTGGTTCTGCTTTCTGCTGCTCTCTACGCCATAGCTTCAGATTCCAATTTGGAGGTATCTTCGCCTGCAAGTTCGGAGGTCAATTCATCCAATCCGAATGCGGCCTGTTTGTAAGGCAGGAACACGCGGAACGTGGAGCCGCCACTGGGGTTGCGCTCCGCCCAAATGCGTCCAGAATGCTGCTGAACGATCGCTTTGCAGATGGCAAGACCCAGACCCATTCCACCTTTCTGTCGTGAATCGGATGAATCCACC
>JADGNO010000218.1 GCA_017883405.1 Occallatibacter sp.
AAGCGTCAACTGGTTTGACTGAAGGCCGGGGGCGGACGCAATGATCGCCGACGTGGCAGCTTCGCACGGATCAATGTCTCCCCTGTCCGCCGCAAGAACGCGTCCTCCACTGCTCAACGCCTCGGCAAGTTGAAGCTTCTGATACAAGGCCATCGAGAATGAGAAGATGCCCGTAAGCATCATCATCATGATGGGTAGAGTTACGGCCATCTCAACCAGGGCACCGCCCATCTCATCGGAAAACAGGCTCTTGCGAGAATGAGTGCGAACTTTAACAGAGTATGCGTGCAATTCATCGACCTTAGACTTCGAATTCATGTTTTGCTCCATCTGAGCGATTTCTTCTGAGAGACAGAAGATGGGGATAAGATGATCCGCCGATTGATTAAATTCGAGTACCGGACAGCATCAACTTTGAGAGGAGTTTACCCGGACTGCTAACTCGCCTCAATACAACGGGGAGGGCAGAAGGGTGTACCGTGTCGTAACTAAAAAGCGCGTTACCGCAGCACTCTGCTGAGCAGCATCGTTGGTTACCTGGGAATCCGGATGACGCTTGCGAAAGCCCTGAATTACCAAGTGCGCATGAGGTGCACGTCCTCTTATGTCTTGTGCAATCATGGTTCATAGGATGGGAAGAATGGTATTCCAAGCTCTGCTCGTGCCTCGGTTACTTCACGCATATCATCAAAATATGGCCCCTGACCGTCAGACTCCCTCCATTTCTGAGACGAAGATCAGTTACCGGTTGGCCACGGCCGAAGACGCGCCGCGCCTGATCGCGATGATCAATGCCGCGTTCTCGATCGAGGAATTTCTTGAGGGCACGCGGACAGATGAAGCGCGACTGGCCGCGACGATGGAGAAAGGCTCAATCCTGATGGCGGAGGACGAGGCCGGCAATCTTCTGGGCTCAGTGTATTTTGAGCTGCGCGGCCGTCGTGGTTATCTGGGCATGCTGGCCGTCGATCCGGCGCAGCAGGGACGCGGGCTGGCGCGTCGTCTGGTTGAGGCGGCAGAAGCGCAGCTCCGCACCGCCGGTTGCGACGAAGTGGAGATTGTGGTGCTGAACATGCGGCCTGAGCTGGTGCCGATCTATCAGCGCTTTGGCTTTGTTGTAGAAGGGACCACCGAGTTCACTCCGTCACGGACACTCAAGCCGGGCGTCGAGTGCTACGGAATCATCATGGTCAAGAAGCTGGTTCCTTCTCAGGCGTAGATTTCAATCTCAGAAAACGCGCGGGACAAAATGCCGTTGCTCGGGCAAATCCGGTTAAGGCTTCTGCACTTTTCTGTTTACTTTTGCGCTAATACCTGATATAATACTAAAGTGCCACTTGATCAAAATCTTCTCTATAGGAGCCGCACTTTGGATAACCCAAGCAATGCCGTCGAGCCTTTCTTCCACGCACTCGAACAGGAAACCGCCAGCGGAGATATGGCCGCTTTGGCGGAGCGATTCTCTGCATCGTTTATGGCTGCGAGCCCCAATGGCGCCAAGATTGCGCAGCGATCGATGTTCGTTGAAAGCATGCCCGCACGCAAGCAGTTGTTCGACAAGCTAGGGTGCAGGCCTGCGCGCCTGGTTTCGCTTGAGACAACCGCACTGGACGCCCGCTACACGCTGGCCAAGACGCGCTGGCAACTCACGTTTGTGCGCGAAGGGCAGGAGCAGCAGGATGTTTTCGCCGACTCTACCTACCTTGTCGACACAGGCGCGGAGCCCTTCCAGATCATTCTTTACCTGACCAGCCAGGACCTGTCGAAAGTGCTGGTTGAACGCGGAATCTTGCCGTCGTAAACCGAGTCGTGCGCCGAACCTGGGGCATCCGATCTATTGCCTCGCGGGCGCGTGCAGATAGCGTGCGGCAAAATCCAGGAAGTAGGGCCAGTTTGGCTCTGGAGTATGCCCGAACTGGTGCTGCCTGAAAACAAGATCACCATCGAGCAGTCCCGTTTCCATGGACGGAAACTGCTTTGTGCCCAGATCTTTTTTGCCCAGCAGCCGATACACGGGGCCTGCACCGACGGCGCCCAGGAACTCACCCATGGGATCGGCCCATTGATCGCCCGCGGTGTTTGAGCCAACACCGATGAACACCGGACGCGGCGCGCACAATGCGATCAGCTCATGCGCATCCACAGGCAGATCGTCAGTGGATAGCGGCCCGGCATACTTGATGAAGTTTCCGGCCATCCAGTAGTAGAACGTTGGCGCGTGTGCCAGGTTCTCAAGCTGCTCGCCGTACACATGCCGGTAGAGCTTGTCGCCGCCCGTGCCTGCGGAGCTGATGTAGGCCACGGCGAAGCGCGGATCGTAGGCCATGACCACCAGCGCGGTTTTGCCAAAGCGCGAGTGTCCCATAATGCCCACTTGTTTTGCATCGACTGCCTTGTCGGTTTCAAGATAATCGAGCGCGCGGCTTGCGCCCCATACCCAGGCGCGAACGGTGCCCCAGTCGTCAGGGCTGCGCGGCTGTCCTTTGTTCACCAGTCCGATTACGCCTGACGTCAATCCTGCGCCATCGTCTGCCTGAAAGCTTGTTGGCAGCAAGATCGCGAATCCCCATCCACGCTCCAGCACCTGCTCCTGCCAGCGGCGCCCCTGGTTGCCGGGGCCGCCGGGCAGCATCTCTGGCATGCCGCGAACCACCGACGCGTTGAACTCCGGACTAAAGGCCAGTTCCATGATGACTGGCACGGGACCGGCGGCGTGCGCCGGTGTAGTGACGATCATGTCGATATTGACTTTCAGTGCGGGGTCAGCGGAATTGTCTACGTGCCCATTCACGCGCTTGATGACAGCCGCCACGCCGCCTACCGACTCCTGCCTGGTGTTGATCACTTCCCAACTCACCTTCGGCGCGCTGGCGGGCACGCGGCCCAGCACGTCCTTGTCAAAATCCGCGACAATCTCGGGGCGGCGTTTCTTCCACCACATGTCCGCAGTGGTGACGGGCTTGCCGTTGTTCAGTTTGAGCGGATCGGGGAGCTTTTTAAATGGATTCGCTTTGGCCTCGTCGTAATTCACCGCGTTGGGCGAATTTGGATCGTGACTTGCCGCCGGGCGAAGCTGCTTGATGCCGAGGGCGTCAAGCATGCGCTGATGGTCTTTGATCGCCGCATCGATGATTGCCATCTGCTCTGCCGTGGGCTGCGGGGGAGCGGAGTGAATGTAGCGGCTAGCGAAGATAAGAAACGTTGGCCAGTTGGGCGCGGGGGTATGCCCGCCGGAGTGCTGCCGGAAGGCGACCTCGCCGTTGATTAGCGCAGTCTCAATGGGCGGAAATTCCCGCGTGCCCATGTCCTTTTTTCCAAGCAGACGATACACCGGACCCGAGGCTGCGGCGGCAAGGAACTGCCCCTTGGCATCAACCCATCCGTCGCCGTCTGTAGCGCCCGCAGAGATGAACACTGGTCGCGGCGCGCACATTGCCACCAGGTCATGCGCGTCCACCGGCATGTCGCCGGGTGTGAGCGGCCCGGCATACTTTAAAAAATTACCTGCCATCCAATGGAACGAAACGGCCGCGGCTACATTGCCTTCCTGCTCTCCAAAATTGTGCCGGTAGAGCTTGGCGCCGCCCTCGCCCGACGAGCTCACATACGCAATTGCAATGCGGAGGTCGTAGGCCATGGCCACCAGCGTAGCTTTGCCGTAACGCGAGTGCCCTTCAAGGCCAATCTGTTTTGCGTCAACGTCCTTATCGGTTTCAAAGTAGTCGATGGCGCGGCTCGCACCCCAGGCCCAGGCTTTCAGCACGCCCCAGTCATCGAGCTTGCGTGGCTGGCCCTTGTTCGCTAAACCTATGATGCCCTGGGTCAGTCCCGCCGCGTTGTCGGCCTGATAGCTGTTCGGTATCAGCTCCGCATAGCCCCATCCCATGGCCAACACCTGCTGCTGCCACGGCAAGTCCTGCCCCGGGCCTGCTGCTGCCGCTGTCGCAGCGAACTGCGGATTCAGTCTTGCCATTGCCGCCAGAAATTCGCGGCTCAAACCGTACTCCATGATTACGGGAACAGGCCTTGTCGCATTGGCGGGCGTCGTCAGGGTCAGGTCGATATCTACTTTGATCGCCGGGTAAGACGAATTGTCCACGTGACCAAGCAACTTCTTTGTTATCAAGGGAAAGCTGCCGTTCTTTTCCTGCGTGGTGCTCACCACTTCCCACGTGACTCTGGGCAGGTTTGCAGGCGTGCGGCCCAGAATCTCGCGATCCAGATCTTCAGCAATTTCCGGCCGCCGCTTCGACCACCACATGTCTGCCGTCGTCACCTTGTCGCCATTCTTCATGACCAGCGGATCCGGCAGGTTGTTATAGATG
>JADGNO010000219.1 GCA_017883405.1 Occallatibacter sp.
ACGCGACCAACCTGGTGATGCGCAAGGAAGATATGCTGGTGTCAATCCAGGCGCTCACAGAGACCAAGTAGAGCGATTGACTACGCATCGCTCGACTAATTTTGCCTTCCGAACATTCACGCTATGACGCATCGCGGTTTTGACGAGCAGATGGCAGCCCTCGATGCTCTCAAGGGCCGCGAACTCGACGCTGAATCCATAGCGCTTATCAAGAAATCTCTCGCCAACCGCAGCAATTACCTAGTCGCCAAAGCCGCGCGCCTAGTGGAAGACGCGGCGCTGATCGATCTTGTTCCGGATCTCATCGTCGCGTACGATCGCTTCTTCGCCAATGCCGAAAAAACCGATCCGCAGTGCTGGGCAAAGAATGCGCTGAGCCGCGCGCTGTCCAAGCTAGAATGCCGCGACAAGAATGTCTTTTTGCGCGGCCTGCGGCATCACCAGATGGAGCCGGTATGGGGCGGCACCTCGGATTCGGCGGGCACGCTTCGGGCGAATTGTGCGCACGCGCTGATCGGCTGCGACGGGCTCGACAGTCAGTCGTTGCTCGTTCTGCTTCTCGGTCCGCTGGTGGATAAGGACAAGAGTGTGCGTGTCGAAGCCGTGCGGGCCCTCGCTCAACTCGGCGAACTGGCTGTGCCGGTGCTGCGGTTGCGTGCGCTGATTCCCGGAGAAGACGCTGAAGTGCTGGGACAATGCTTCAGTGCGCTGATTGCGGTTGAACGCGACGACGCGATCCCATTCGTCGCGGGCTTTCTTGAAGCCGGCGATGACGGTGCGGGCGAAGCGGCATTTGCATTGGCTGAAACGCACAGCGCAGAGGCGCTCGCTGCATTGATGAAGTGTCAGCAGGGTAAGACCGAGCCGTCGTTTGGAGAAGCGTTGTTGAGTGCGATCGCACTTACCAGGCTGCCGCAGGCGATTGATTTTCTGGTCGGCATAATAGAACGCGAGGAAAGGGAAGCGCCTGCTGTCATCGAAGCGCTGAGCCGCGTGGCGACTGGAGAGGAACTCCGGCGTCGCGTGGAGTCAGCCGTAGAAGAAACCGGCAGCCAGCGCCTGCTGAAGGCTCTGCGCGAACACATGCCTGCGGCGGATGCGCGCAATAATTGAACCGGCCTTGCGCAGAATTATTGTAGATTGTGCAAGAGTGATAACAAGGCAATCAGAGAAGAACAAGGGCCTCCTTCGAACGGCCGGGGCGTTGCTGCTCCCGGCCGTTCGTCTTTTTCCCCAGCCGATAGTTGACTTACTGCCGTGTCACATCAGGATGTGTTCGTGGCCTTTGACGCGCCGAGGCTGCCACTGCTTTCATGGATAACGGCGGAGAATGCTCGCGCATCGCCCGCTGCAAGAGGAGACCCACCTTGAAAGCGGAGGATGTCATGCTGAGCATGTTTGTGTTGTCGGGCGTATTAATTTGCGGTTGTGGAGGCGGTGCATCGAGTTCGGTAGCTGCCCCAACAGCGCCTGCGGCTGCCGCGCCCACGATTGCGGCGAGTCCCGCGCAGAATGGCGCACAAATTGTAAGTCTTGCCTCGGCTACTCCTGGCGCGAAGATCTACTACACGGTTGATGGCTCTGCTCCCACGACGTCTTCGCAGATTTACGAGGCGCCGTTCCTAGTCGCATCGAACCTGACTGTGAAAACTATTGCTGTGGGCTCGGCTAACTCGGCGAGCGGCGTTACCAGCCAGGCGTTTGCAACTAACATCACGCCGGGTACATTGGTGTGGAGCGACGAGTTCACTTATCCCGGTGGCGGTAAAGGGCAGCCTGATCCCAAGGTATGGACCTATGACACCGGTAACAATGGATTCGGCAATCATGAGTTAGAGAACTACTGCGCGTGGGGCTCCGATACGGCACCCTGTTCGACAGTGACGCCCAGTGCTTCTGTCGGGCTTGACGGAAACCTGCAAATCATTGCACGGCAGCCATCGACGGGCGTCTACACATCTGCACGAATGAAGACGCAAGGCCTGTTCAGCTTCCAATACGGAAGGTTTGAAATACGCGCGCAGGTGCCAGAAGCGCAGGGTTTTTGGCCCGCCGGGTGGTTGTTGGGCAATAACATCGCTACCGTCGATTGGCCGGCGTGCGGCGAGCAGGATGTGCTGGAGCGCGTGAACGCGGCGAAGTCTCCGGACTGGAATGAAGGCTCGGTTCATGGCATCGGTTTTACCGGAGATACCGGGCTCGGCAAGGTGTATAACTTCAGCGGCAGCGAGACGGCGGCGGGTTGGCACACTTACGGCATGATATGGAACAAGGGCAGCATAGCCTACTATGTCGATGACCCAAGTCATCCTTACATTACTTACACGACCCAGGATATGACCCATCTAAGTGGCGCGATGTGGCCGTTCGATGCGGGGCAGAGTAGCTTCATTCTGCTTAACCTCGCCATCGGCGGCGACTGGCCGGGTGCGCCCAATTCCACCACGCGGTTTCCAGCAGAGATGCTGGTGGACTACGTGCGCATTTATACAAATTGATTCAGCGCGGGGCCGTCGCTTTCGATCGACGATCTCCGCGAGGTCATGGCTCGCAAGATCAAGGGTAAGGTGATAACATCCCCCTTTCGGAGAAGCCATGTCTCATTTACGTCTCTATTTGTCGTGTTGCGCGATTTTCATTTTTGGCGCCTTTGCCGTCGCACAAGATTCGCAATCCAATTCGTTGCGTGTGGCCTCTCCCAATGACCAGGTGGTCTTGATTCTCTCCACCGGTCCAGAAAAGCCTGAAGCTATGCCTGGACCGCCGCGGCCGCCTGTCGATAGCCTGCGCTACGCGGTCGAGTTTCATGGCAAGCGTTTGATCGAAGATTCGGTTCTGGGATTGAAACTGCAAACCCATGTTCCGCTTGGCCCAAAGATGCGCCAGGTAAATGCACAGAAAAACAGCGTGAACGACAGTTACACGATCCCTGTCGGCAAGACCAGTTCCGTGCGCGATCATTACAACTCTGCGCGCGTAGATTTCAAAGACGAACAGGACCGCGAGTTGTCCGTCGAAGTGCGTGCGTACGATGACGGAGTAGCATTCCGCTACATCCTTCCCGATCAGCCGGTATTTAAACAAGTGCGCATCGAACACGAACTCACGGAGTTTCGTTATAGCAAGGACGCGACGCTGTATCCGTTGATTCTCGATGGTTTTCAATCGTCTTACGAAGACGAGTACCAGATGCGCAATGTTAGCGGTATCCACCGCGATTGGCTGATTGGCTTGCCGCTGCTTGCCCAAGTGCCTGCGGTTGGATGGGTGGCCGTAACGGAAGCAAACATCGACAACTATGCTGGCATGTATTTGCGCAAAGGGAGTGGGCCTCTCTCGCTGCGCGCGGAACTCTCGCCGCACATCGACAAGTCGGGAATTGCGGTGCAGGCGGATGCGCCGGTGACAACGCCGTGGCGGGTGTTGATGATCGGCGATGAACCGGGGCGCCTGGTTGAGTCGAACATGATTCTGAATTTGAACCCACCCTCAAAGATCGCGGATACTTCGTGGATTCGCGCCGGCAAGTCCGCGTGGGACTGGTGGTCCGGCGAGATGGCGCCGAGCGCCAGCTTCAAAACCGGCATGAATACCGCGACCATGAAGCACTATATCGATTTCTCGTCGGAATCAGGATTTCCCTACATGCTCATCGACGCCGGCTGGGCATTGGCTGATCGCAATGGGCCGCAGGACTACTCCGCGCTCGCCGACATCACCAAAGTTACGCCTGAAATCGATATGCCCGAACTGCTGCGTTACGCAAAGCAAAAGAACGTGCGCCTCTGGCTTTGGTCGCACTGGACCTCTGTCGACAAATACATGGACAAGGCCTTTCCGCTGTTTGAGCAATGGGGCATCGCGGGCGTCAAGATCGACTTCATGGATCGCGATGATCAGGAGATAGTGGGCTGGTATCATCGCGTGGTTGAACTTGCCGCGCAGCATCATTTGATGATTGATTATCATGGCGCATATAAGCCCGACGGCTTGCGCCGCACCTGGCCTAACCTCATCACGCGTGAAGGCGTGATGGGTAAAGAGTATCTGAAGTGGAGCGCGCGCACCTCGCCGGTGCACAACACCACGCTGCCGTTTACGCGCATGCTCGCCGGCCCGCTCGATTACACCCCGGGCGCATTTGGCAACAGCAACCGCGACAACTTTATCGCGCGCAACAATGAGCCGATGGGTCTCGGCACCCGCGCACATGAATTGGCATTATTCGTTGTGCTCGAAAGCCCGCTGATGATGGTGTCCGATTTTCCGGAGCATTATGCCGGTCAGCATGATTTTGAATTCATCAAGCAGGTGCCTGTCACGTGGGACGAGATTCGCGTGATCAACGGAAGGCCGATGGAGAACATCACACTCGCGCGGCGCAACGGCAAAGACTGGTATGTGGGTTCGCTGACGAACTGGGATGAGCGCACCGTGCGTGTGCCGCTGGATTTTCTCGGAGAAGGGAAGTACACCGCGGAGATCTACGCCGATGCGCCGGATGCGGCAACGAATGCCA
>JADGNO010000220.1 GCA_017883405.1 Occallatibacter sp.
ACCAATGCCGGGACGCGGCGGAGTCGATTTACCAAGCAGCTTGACGAAGTCGAAGAACGGCTGCATGAACGGAGGGCCAACGCGGCCCTGCATGAGGGCGACGGCCTTGCGTTCTACCCAGAGGATGAACCAGGCAGCGGGCACTGCGAACAGCAATCCCGGAAAGATGAGCAGTCGCGCGAGGGCGGTAGTCAGATTCATGGCTGAACCTCCTCATTGACGGCTGCGATATTGACGGCTGCGATGGAAACTTCTGTCACCGGTGGGTTCAAGCCGCGTTCCGCAAGGATTGCAGCGGCCCTGGCGACGCCCTGAATGATGGCGTCAGGACGCGGAGGGCAGCCGGGCACGAACACGTCCACCGGAATGTGCTTGTTGAGTGGTCCGGCGAGCGTGCGGCTATCAATAAATACATTCGTAGATGCCGGGCAGGAACCGATGGCTACCACAGCCTTGGGGCCAAGCACCTGGTCGTAGACGGTCTTGATTGCGTTGACAGCGTTGTTCGTTACCGGCCCTGTAATACAGAGAATGTCTGCGTGGCGCGGGCTGCCTTCAAGGCGCACGCCGAGCTGCTCGGCATCGTACCGCGGCGAAAGGCTGGCGACGATTTCGATATCGCAACCGTTGCAGCTACCCGAATTCATATGGAAGATCCAGGGGCTATGGCGCCGCGAATAGCACATCAACTTATTCCAAAGCTTCATAGTCTCCCCCATTGCAGCATTTCAAGCAGGCTCGGCCAGATTCCGATGGCAAGGATGATTGCCACCATGAACACGATTGAGGCTTTGAGCATCAGTGGTTCCGGGTTCCTTGTATCCGGAGGCGGATCAACATTGCCAGCCGGTCCCCACCAATTGCGCGTCAATGCGAGCACGTAGGCTACCAGCGCGAGAATCGACGAGAGGATGAAGATTGTTGCCAGCGGCCAACTGATTTGCAGCGCCGTTTCGTAGAGTCTCCAGCGCCCGAGGAAGCCGATGGTGGGCGGTATGCCGAGCATGGCCAGCATGCCGAACAGGAATCCGAAGGCGCTGACTGGATAGCGCACCGCAAGTCCGGCGGATTTTTCAGTGAGCGTGCCGTCGGCTTCAGGACCGCTCAGGCAGATGAAGAGCAGCGCCTTGGCGAGCGAGTGCGTAACTGCAGCGAGGAGAGCGCCGGAGGTTCCAAGGGATGTAATGGAGGCAAGGCCGAGAAGCAGAAAGCCCACGTCTTCAACAGTGGAGAGAACCAGCAAGCGCTTCAAGCTGCGCTGCGAGATCATCAGCAGCGCGGCGAGTAAAGATGTAGCAGCGGCTGCATAGAGCAGTACTGGCTGCGGTGCAAAGAGGCTCGGGCGGGCGTTCACGGTGAGGAACAGCTCACCGAATGCCGCCATGTCGACGACCGCGATGATGAGTCCGAGAACGACTGCAGGTATTTCGTCGGCCAGTCGGAGCAACCAGAAGAAGAGTGGCACCGCAGCCAGCTTGACGCAAATGCTTGTGAGCAGCAGTGCGCGCGCCCATTCGGGTTGGCCACTCTCAAACAGCAGATCGCTTCCAACCAGAGAGAGTGCAGAGATGACGACGACGGCGAGGTAAGCGAGTTTCGCGCCCAGCGAGCGTGCCGTGAGCCAGACTCTCAAGACGGTGAGAAACGCAGCAACTTCGAGAAGACCCAGGCGAAGCCAGGGGCTGGCGACCATCAAACCTGCGACAGAAAGTGCGCCGACGCCGAGTACGCAAGGCCACGTCGGGAGTTTCGTGAAAGAAGTTTTAAGGAACGACGCCGGTATGAGTGCGATGGCGGCAGCAGCCACGGCGAAGATGAGCATCGCGGGCATATGCGGCCCTGCGGGTACTACGCTGCCAACGGACGGGTTGAGTTGGACCTGCGGAAGAGCCCAGCGTGCGGCTGCGCAAACTGCTGTCGCAAACACGATGACGAGAAGCGCTGCGTATTGCTCCATCCATGAGACAACCGCGCCGAGTGCGCGCGATACAGACAGCAGCACGCTCCATACAGCCAGATAAACGCGATCGACATTCGTCCAGCGGAAGAAGCCGCGCCAATTCTGCATAAAGATGCCGGAGAAATCGCCGGCAGTGAGACGGCTTTGATCGGATAGCGGCTCGCCACCGGTAAAGATTCCGCCGCCCGCGCCGACGAGTGCTGCGCCGCCTGCCGTCACCGTTACCGCTGTCGCAGTCTGACGCGAGAGATATGCGAGCGCGTAAATCACGCCGCCGACAACAAGCGAAACCACCGCCAGCACCAGGCCGCCGACAGTTGAGAAGCTGCCTGCGTCAGATGAAAGCCCTAGCCACGTTACGTGAACTCCGGCGCCCATGCCCAGCGCGCCGAGTACGGGATTGAGGAAGTAGTTGACCGCCAACTGCGGCGCTACGCCAAGCACCACGCTGCCGACCGCCAACAACGCCATTCCGCTGACCATGGTGCCGGGCGACTCATGCGCGTCGCGCGTTGCGGGTGTCAGGGGACCAAGGAAAACCGCGCTGGTTGCTTTTGCGCCGAGAAACACAGTGCCGAGGCTCACGGCCCAGGCCACCATCGCGGGTACTGCCCAGCCGGCCTGCAAGGCGGCCGCGTACAGCATCCACTTGCTGGCGAATCCGCTCATGAGCGGAATACCCATCATGCTGCCCACGCCGATGAGCCACGAAAGCGTGGTGTGCGGCATCTTTTGCGCCAGGCCGCCCAATTGATTCATGTCGCGCGTGCCGGCAGCGTGCTGTACCGAGCCCGCAGTCAGAAAGAGTCCGCCCTTGAAGAATCCATGATTGAGGCAGTGCAACAGTCCGGCGGTGATGGCGAGTGGCGTGCCGATGCCAATGCCCATCATCATGTAACCGATCTGGCTCACGGTAGAGAAAGCCAACATGCGTTTCAAATCGGTTTGCACCATGGCGTACATGACGCCGACGGCCATGGTAATTGTGCCTACCCATATCAGCGACGCGCTCCATGAACCCTGCCAAGCGCCGAAGCTATGCATGCGGGCTGCCAGGTAAACACCGGCTTTCACGTAACACGCTGCGTGCAGCAGCGCGCTTACCGGGGTGGGTGCGGCCATTGCTTCAGGAATCCACGTATGCAGCGGAAATTGCACGCTCTTGGCGACGAGTGCAACCAGCATCAGCATGAAGATGCCGGTGGTAAAGTTGCGCGAAACGTTGGGGTCGGTCCACAATGCGCTGCCGGTGCGGTGATAAATAACCAGGATGCCGGCCAGCAGACCGTAGCCCGCGATGTGCGTCATGAGCAGGACTTTGCGCGCGCCCGCAACGGCTTCAGAATTGGTGTACCAGAAGCCCACCAAGCTGAAGGAGCAGAGGCCGATCACTTCCCAGCACAGATAGAAGATGAAGAGATTTGCGCTGTAGACCAGTCCGATAAAGCCGGCGATGAAGATAAGCATCGTCGAGAAAAAGCGCGTCGCGGACTTGTCATGGGACATGTAGCTGATGGAGTAGAGCATGACCAGTCCACCGATGCACGAGCCCATGAAGGCGAACAAGACACTCAGCGCGTCCACATGCAGAACCAGCGCAAGAGGCGAATCCCACTGGAACACTGTTAGATCAATAGCCTGCCCGGCGCGAACCGAGCTCATGATGCCGATGACCGCAAAGATGGCCGGCAGGCAGGACAGAAACGCCAGAATTCCTTTTGTTCTTGCGGAACAGAGCCGCGCTACCAGGAGCTGCAGCACTGCGCCCAGCAATAGCGAGCAAGGAGCAATCAATATGAGGGTCGCAGGTGTCATGACCTCTTCATGTTGAACGCCCGTTCTATCAACGTGATGTGATGTTTGGCACAGGGTGGTTTTGGAGTGCCATATTGTGGTACTAATTATCATTTTATGGAAACTAGCTGATTCGGTGAGGATTGCTACGGTGCGTTCCAAGTGACCGCTGGAGCGGTCAACTCGCATGACTTACAATTGCGCACGGCTGTAGAGGCAAGAACCCATGCATTCATTCACTCGGTTGATTTATGCGCGCGCGGCGTTAACGATTATGACGGCGTTTCTCACTGTGTTTTGCTCGTGGACAGGTTTTGCACAATCAAACCTCCATTCCGCCCAGAGGGACAAATCGACGAATAGTGTCGCGATGGAACAAAGGGTGCCGATGCCGGCTTCACCTGATTATCTGAAAGTGCAAGCGCGGCTGGCACAGGGGTGGAATACCTGGGATGCGAATTCAGTGATGACCCACGTTCTGCTGCCGTACGGGCTCGCCATTCACATCGGCATGAAACACAACACCAGCGTTTCAGGCGATGCGTTTCTTCGCGACGCGCTGATCGGCCGGCTCGAACCTGGAGCTGAGCAGGTGATTCCCGGCCCTCATTCATGGGATGGCAGCTATTCCGAACTGAGTGTTCAGTGGAAGGGGCATAGTTGGCGAGTACACAGCGCGCATGCCGGGGCAGACCTGGTGCTGTTGGTTGAACCTCTGCCGTCGAAGCCTGAGCTTGCGCTCGCTCCTACGGTTGTTTTCTCAGTGAATGCACTGTGGAACAGGACGATCAATTTCAGCCACAGCGAAGATGAAATCGACGCAAGACCTGATGCGAAAACCAAAATCGCAATTTACTGTACCTGCCAGGATGCGGGCGCCAAGGTGCACGCAGGCGGCACCGATTTCCCTGTGGGCGCGCCGTATTTTGCTGCCGATCTCGCCGGACCTGTCGGCGTGAGCACCGGAAAGCATCGCACCGTGGCGGAGATTCGATCCGCAATTGATGAGCAGCGTCGGGTATATGACGGCTCGATCGTCGCCGAAGCCAAGAACGGTTCGATTGTCGACGCGATTGAAACCACACTTGGCTGGGACACGATTTACGAGCCTGCGGGCCAGCGCGTGATTTCACCGGTGAGTCGCGTGTGGTGCGTCAACTGGGGCGGCTACGTGCTGTTCGACTGGGACACGTTCTTTGCCGCAACGCTGGCCTCGATTGGCGATCGCGACCTGGCGTATGCCAATGCGATTGAAATTCTGCGCGAGGAAACGCCGCAAGGTTTTGTTCCAAATTTTGCGCGGCCCGGTTGGAAAAGCTTCGATCGCTCCGAGCCGCCAGTAGGCGCGATTACGGTGCTTGGGCTGTACAAGCAGTTCCACGATCGCTGGTTTCTGGAGGACACATTTGCGCCGCTGCTGAGTTGGAATCGCTGGTGGGCTGCGCATCGTGACATTCAGGGATATCTTGCGTGGGGCAGCGACGGCGACACAAAACCTGGGAATATGGCTGACCACTCGAGCGGAACGTGGCAGGGTGCGGTCTACGAATCTGGCCTTGATAACAGTCCGATGTACGACGGCGCAAACTACAACGCTCAAACTCACCTGCTCGAAGTTGGCGATGTGGGATTGATGAGTCTCTACATTGCCGACTGCGATGCGCTGGCGGAGATGGCCGATGTGTTAAACAAGCCAGTCGAGGCCCATGAATTGCGTGAGCGCGCTGCTCGCTATCGCGCCAAATTGGCGACCATGTGGGATGAGAAGTCGGGAATTTTTCTTAATAAGGATTTGCGTACCGGGAAGGCCGGCACGCGACTGTCGCCGACGAATTTTTATCCTCTGTTAGCGGGCGCAGCAACGCCGGAGCAGGCAAAGCAGATGATTGAGAGACATCTGCGCAATCCGAAAGAATTCTGGGGACAGTGGATTCTGCCGTCGATTGCGATGGACGACGCAGCCTTTGCGGATCAAAACTACTGGCGCGGCCGCATCTGGGGACCGATGAACTATCTGGTCTACCTGGGGCTGATGAAATACGACGACTCGGATACGCGGCGTGAGTTCGCGCAAAAATCTTACGAGTTGTTCCTTAAAGAATGGAAAGAAAATGGCCACGTACACGAAAACTACAACTCGATTCTGGGCACTGGCGACGACGTTAAGAACAGTGACCGTTTTTATCACTGGGGCGCGCTGCTGGGTTACGTTGAATATCTGGAGAGCGGGAGTTCCAATAGGCACATGCGCGGAGCGCGATAGATACCAACAACCATCGGTGACTGGTAGCGGCTCAGGTTCTTAGCTTTTAATGCGCACCGAAGGGACGATGACCTAAAATCCTGCGGAGGGATTTTTCTCCATGACATCTGCATTGAAGATTTGCGTTCGGCTTGCATTCTTCTCCTTATGCCTTGCGGCCTTTCTGTTTGGATACCACGCTGCGGCGCAGCGAAACAGCGACATGGCCAGAGCCACTGCATTGCTCCAGCCCGACGAACGGACTGTGGTCAACAGGCTCGGCAGTCTGCACGAACTACCCTCTGGCACGTGGAAGATGCACGCCGGCGACGTAGCGCATGGCGAGGATGCGAATCTCGATGACAGCTCGTGGCCCACCATTGCCGCAGGCCAGCGGGCGACGAACGATGCGATATGGCTCAGGCAAACCGTTGAGGTTCCGCAAACACTGGACGGATACGATCTGACGGGCGCGCGCATCTGGTTTGAGATTCATGTCAATGCCAACGGACCCATGCCGGAGATTATTTATTTCAATGGACGACGCGTGGCGCTAGGCGATGATCTGGAACCGGAAGTACTTTTTGACAAGGCGCAGCCTGGAGAAAAGATCACCGTAGCCGTGAAAGTTCTGCATACGGTGGACGAGAAGCAGTTTCGCGGCGCCACAATGCGCATCGATTTCGCTGAAGGCCGGCCGAATCCTGAAGACTTGCGCGAGGAACTCTTATCTGCGGCATTGCTTGTTCCGTCGCTTGCGCCCGGTGATGCCTCAAAGGTTGCAATGCTGAGCGAGGCGATCCATGCCGTTGACACGTCCGCACTCGAAGCGCATGAGCAGGCAAAGTTTGATGCCAGCTTGAAAGCTGCGCAGGTAAAGCTCGAGGGACTAAAGCCGCTGCTGAGTCAAGCAACATATAAGCTCGATGGAAACGGGCATATTGATGCGGCGTGGTTATGGCCATGGAGCGAGACGGTTGATGTTGTGAAGCGCACTTTTTCGACAGCACTGCAATTGATGTATGAGTATCCCGGCTACACCTACACGCAGTCCGCTGCCGCTTATAACGAATGGATGGCCGACAAATACCCTGATATCAACCAGGAAATTGCCAAGCGCATTAAGGAAGGGCGCTGGGAGATTGTGGGTGGCATGTGGGTTGAGCCGGACCTGAACATGCCCGACGGCGAATCTCTGGTGCGGCAGCTGTTGGTGGGCCAACGCTACTTCAAGCAGACCTACGGTGTGGTAGCGCGCATTGGCTGGAATCCTGATTCGTTTGGATACACGTGGCAGCTTCCGCAGATCTACAAGAAGAGCGGCGTCGACTATTTTGTTACGCAAAAGATGGCATGGAACGATACGAATCAGCTTCCGTTCAAGCTTTTCTGGTGGGAGTCGCCCGATGGGTCGAAGGTGCTGACGTATTTTCCGCATGATTATGTGAACCTCACGATGAACCCGGTGCGGCTTGCCAGCGATTTGAAGAATGCGCTTGAACACTCGCCTGGCATGACGGAGATGTTGGACCTTTACGGCGTGGGTGATCACGGCGGCGGACCTACTCGCGCCATTCTGGATGAGGGCTTTCACTGGGCTGGGCCGAATCATGTGACGCCGAAGTACGAGTTCGGCACCGCACAGTCATTTTTCAGCACAGTTGAAAAGCAGATCGCACCCGAAAGCAAGACGTGGAATTATGAGTCGATTGCCAAGGGCTATCAAGCGCCGGCCGAAGTTGCAGGCAAGGTCGCAATACCGACGTGGAAAAGCGAACTGTACTTTGAATATCACCGCGGCGTCATGACGACGCAGGCCAATCACAAGGCCAACATGCGCCACAGTGAAGAGCAGGTAGAGAACGCGGAGAAGTGGTCGTCTCTGGCCTGGGTCCTTCCCGGACGGGGAACGTTTTCGTATCCCGGTGATGAACTTACAGAAGATTGGAAGAAGGTGCTATTCAATCAGTTCCACGATCTCGCGGCTGGATCGGGAATTAGCGTTATCTATAGAGACGCGCAGAAAGATTACGACGTAGTGCGCTTTTCGACGGACAAGATTTCGTCAGGCGCATTGCAGACAGTCAGCGAGCAGATCGACACGCACGGTGAGGGTATTCCCGTTATTGTCTATAATCCGCTCGGCTGGGAGCGGTCAGGCGAGGTGCATTTGCAAGTGCAACTGCCGGGCGCTTCGGAGTTCGCGGTAGTTAATACTGCGACTGGACAGACAGGGGCGCCGATTCGCTCATCGGTGGACGAGAAGACCGGAGTTGCCGACCTTACGGTATACGTACCTGCGGTACCTGCGTTCGGGTACAAGGTCATCCATATTATCGGGAACAAGCGCGGCGCCTCCCGCGGCTCCAGCGCCACCGATCTTGGCGACAGCATTCAACTGACCGATGCAGACCTGCGCGTCGTGATCGACAAGAAGACAGGTTGCCTTACCAGTTTGAAGGAACGCGGAGTTGAGGCACTGGCCACCGGCGCATGCGGCAACGAACTGCAAACCTTTAAAGACACACCGAAGGAGTATGATGCGTGGAACGTCGATCCGGGCACGCTGGATCAGCCGCCGACTTCGCTGAATCAGTCGGCAACTGTCGAACTTGTGAACGCCAAAACGCCACGTCCCGGCATTCGAGTAACTCGTAGCTGGCAGAACTCCAAGTTCGTGCAGACAATCAGCCTGAAAGGCGACTTGGTCGACGTAGAGAACGACATCGACTGGCACGAGCGGCACACCCTCTTGAAAGCGGCGTTTCCGCTGGCGGCGACGAGCAGTTTTGCCACCTACGAAATACCCTTTGGCACAATTGACCGGCCGACCACGCGCAATAATAGCTGGGAGAAAGCGCAGTTTGAAGTTCCGGCGCAGCGTTGGGCGGACCTGGGCGACGGTAAACATGGCATGAGCCTGCTGAACCAAACCAAGTTCGGCTATGACGCGGTTGGGAACATGCTCCGTCTCACGCTGCTTCGCGGACCAACGTGGCCTGACCCGGAAGCGGACCAGGGGCATCATCATTTCCACTACGCCCTCTATCCGCACGCGGGCACGTGGAAGGATGCGAACACCGTGCGTCACGGATGGGAATACAACTACCCGCTTGAAGCGGTCACCACTACTGCGCATACTGGAATGCTGCCTGCCGAGCACTCGTTTGCATCGGTGTCGCCCGAGAACGTTGTGCTCACCGCAGTAAAAAAAGCTGAAGATGCCAACGGTCTGATCTTCAGAGTGTA
>JADGNO010000221.1 GCA_017883405.1 Occallatibacter sp.
GAGCCATCGCCTTCGCGCCACGGCACTACTTCCCAACGAATCCATTGCACCTTTCCATCGGCATGCTCAAACGGATCCTCATCGCACTTCTGCATTTCACCGGCAAGGCCGCGGAGATGTGCCTGTTTCCAGCGTTCTGGAACCTCGGGCGCAAACTCATAGTGCGAGCGGCCAATGATTTCGTGGCCCGCGAGATCGTAATCGTCAAGCCAGCGTCGGCTGGCGGCCAGATAGCACATGTTTCGGTCGAACATGGCGATTGAAGCCGGAACGTGCGCAATGAATAGTTCCAGCAGTTCCTTGCTGCCGCGCAATGCAGCCTCGGCCAGTTTGCGATGTGTGACATCCTCGTAAAACATGATGATGCCACCGACCGCGCCATCCGACGCTCGCCAGGGAATGATCTCCCACTTGATCCATTGCACGCTTCCATCAGCGCGCTCATATTGATCCTCTTCTGAACTTTGCCGCTCGCCTGCAAGCCCGCGCCGATGCGTCTCTTTCCAGCGCTCAGGCACTTCCGGGTTGATCTCGTAATGTAAGTGTCCGATAATCTCGGCCGTGTCCACCCCATGATCTTTCATCCAGCGTTGGCTGGCGGCCACGTATCGCATTTCGCGGTCGAACATCGAGATCGCAACCGGAGCGTTCTCTACAAGCAGTTGCAGCATCTCTTTGCTTTCGCGCAGGGCCGCATCCGTCTTTTTCCGTTCAGTAACATCCTCAGAGAAGATGATGATTCCGCCAATGGCGCCGCTGCCTGTGAGCCACGGCCGCAGCAGTCGGCGAATCCATCGCACCGAGCCATCTGAAAGTTCGAGAATCTCCTCGCCCGGATTCACCGTCTCTCCAGCCAGCACGCGACCGTGAATCTCTCGCCATTCTTTCGGGAGTTTGGGGAAAACCTCATAATGCGAGCGGCCCACAAGGTGCTGCCCGGCAATGCCGTGGATCTCAGCCCAGCGCGGGCTCACCGCCAGGTAGCGCATGTCGCGGTCGACCATGGCAATGGCGGCGGGCGCGTGCTCAATAAACAAACGCAGAAGCTCCTTGCTCTCGCGGAGCGCAAGTTCGGCCTCCTTGCCGGCGGTAGTATCCCGGATTATGCCCAGCATCCTTTTGGGACGCCCCTGCCCGTCGAACTCCAGCCGCCCCATACCGTGCACCCAGCGCACTTGGCCGTCCGAAGCACGTACGATGCGGTACTCCTTGTCAAACGGCTTCGCCTTGCCAACAACCTCGTTTTGGAAATAGTCGACCATCATCGCCCGGTCTTCCGGGTGGACGATCACTGCCCAATTTTCCAGGCTGCGTTCGTAGTCGCTTGCAACTCCGAAGATCTGGTCCAGCACTTCAGAACTGGTCCATTGTCCGGAAACGATGTCCATGCGGTACGTGCCCATTCCGGCAATTTTCTGCGCCTCGCGCAACATTTCTTCGCTCTCGCGCAGTCGATCCTGGGTTTGCCGGTATCCGGAAATATCGTGTGCGACACCAAACAGGCCGATGGCATCGCCGCCAGGTCCGCGGACTGCGTACTTGAGGCTGTTCAGCCACTTCCTTGGTTCAGTTTCAAAGGGGGAGGCATGAATTTCGGTGGCTATCGCGGCACCCGCGAGCACTTCCTTTTCCAGCCGATAGGAAACATCCGCATAAGTTTCGGAGAACAGGTCGTAGTCCGTCAGCCCAACTGGGTCGCGGGCTTCCAGACCATTCCCACCAAAGATCTGGCTTGCGGCTCGATTCAACGCTGTAAAAACATGGTGACAGTTCTTGAAGTACAGCACTTCGCCCACGAAATCCATCATTGGTTCGATCGTGGTTAACCTTGCCGGCTGGGTTTTTGAGCTGTAAAGACTAGTGACTTCTTCCAGCAGCAGATCGAGAACGCGGCACTCTCCGTGCTGTCCGCCTGTCTTCGCGAATGATCCGAGCACGCATCGTATGTGCCCGTTAGCGTGGCGCAGGCGAAGATTGACCGTCCCCGATTTGTCCCCGGCAGCCTTCGAAAATAAAATCGCCGCCACATCTGAATCGTCCGGGTGAATGCGGTCCTTAAAGTTTATTTCTCCTGTTTGGAAAGCGGACGCGCTAAACCCCAGCAGTGCCTCTATGCCGGCATCCACCGACAACAGTCGTAGTCGATCATCGAGAGCGAGGCTTAGCTTCGCCTGGACCGGGAGCCCATTCATATCTTTTCTTGATTCGGTCAATCCATTCAAAAAATGCCGAAATAATGCTGCCGTTCGGTTAAAAACCCTGAATTTGTAATTCTATGATCAGGAAGCCGATTCTACAGAAGTAATCCCACTAAAGGTAAGACCCGGACGGTAACCATGCCCCTAAAGCCGTTATGAACCAAGACAAGCACTCGTTATCCACGAGTTTTTTGATGTTGGCGCAGTTCCTGTCTGCTTATCCACCCTCGCTCTTGGCATAATCGCACCAAGAGCGGTTTCTTGGTATCTGTTCCAGGAGCTACGTTTGAATCCTGCGCTGGAGAATTCCAGTTCAGGGATCATGTTCAGAATGGGAATTCAAACACCCAGGCAGCACGTACCACCTGCGGGAGTACTGAAGAGTGACCAGTTACAGCCGTCAGGACGTCCAGCGCATTCTGCAAATCAGCTCCCGCCAGCTTCAGGGGTGGGAAAGAGCAGGACTCATCAATCAGCTACAGACCTATTCCTTCCAGGATCTCGGGCAGCTGAGGATTCTGCGCGCTCTGCGCGAAGATGATGTGCCGGCGGCCTCGATACGGGATTCGATCATGGCCATGAAAGCCGTGGCCGGAATGGCGAACCCGTTGCTCGAAGCGCGCCTGGTCCGCAGCGGCACGCGCCTCGCCTTTCGTCACCATGGCGAGATTGTTGACCCTATACGGCGTCAGCTGCTCTTCGATTTCGACAAAGCCGTGGCGGAGACGTCTGGCGGCTTTCAGATGAGGACCGTTCCGTCCTGTCCTCAAGTACTGCAAACAGACTTTGCGACAAATTCCAAGACTGTTCAGGACCTCTTTCTTGCCGCGGTTCAGGCGGAGGAAGCGGGCGAAAAACAACGGGCCATCGACTACTATCACGAGATTCTGCAACTCGAACCCGACTACGCGCCCGCCAGCATCAATCTCGGCACATTGCATTTCCACCTGCGCCAATACACAAAGGCAGAAGAATACTATCGCCGCGCAACCATCGCCGACCCGAGTTACGTATTGGCCTATTTTGATCTGGGCAATGTTCTCGACGAGCTTGAGCGCATGGATGAAGCGATCGCCGCCTATCGCCAGGCAGTGGCCCTGGCCCCAGGCTATGCGGATGCCCATTACAACCTGGCCCTGGCCTATGAGCGGAAGGGGCAGCATCGCTCAGCATTGCGCCACTGGCAGCATTATGTGCGGATCGACAACCGCGGCCCGTGGGCCGAGCACGCTCGCTTGCAGATTCGCAAGCTCCTCAGCCGTGAAAAACTTTCCATCGCGTCACGAGCCGACCATTTCGTCCCTCCGCACAAGGGGAGAGCGCTGCTGGCATTAGTGGGCTAGGTCAGAATTTTGATCAATTATTAAAGGCACGATTGGCTGCTTCCGCCACCGCGCGAATATGCTCCGGTCGTGTGCGACAGCAGCCGCCGATGATCTGCGCACCCGCAGCAAACCACTCAGCTGACAACTCTCCGAACTCTGCTGGATCGCTGGTGCCGATCCAGCAACGCGCTTCCACGTCCCATCCTTCTCCTGAGTTTGGATAAAGAAGCACAGGCTTGTCCGACCCGGCACGCAATTGCTCAATCAATGACGGAATCCACTTAGGAGGAACGCAGTTGACGCCGATGGCTGCGGTCTGCGGAAATTTGGCCACTTCAGCGGCGCATGCGCTTACCAGCTCTCCGTGCGAAACATGTTTGTCATCCCGACAGGAAAAGCTAAACCAGGCGCGCAGTTCCGGCCACGGTGCCAGCGCCTCACCCACAGCACGCACCTCTTCGAGCGACGGAAACGTTTCAAACGCCAACAGATCGGGAACCTGATCGCCCTTGGCCTGGGCGACCACATCAATGCGCTCTCTGTGAAACCGGATCAGATCTGCGTAGGAGCAATCGTAGTGGCCGTGGTACTCGCCGCCATTGTGCAGAGCCGCGCCGTAAGGCCCCAGCGAACACGCCACCAGCACGCGGCAGTCGGGAAACTCACTGACAGCGGACCGACCCAATTCAATCGAACGTAAAAGTGCTGCATCGGCACGCTGGGCTGAGAGTCCGACCTCGGCATAGCCCATGCGCGAAACCTGGTAGCTGCATGTAGCAATGCACTGGGAACCGGCTTCTATATATGCGCGATGCACGGCAATGACCTTCGCCGGCTCGTCTTCAAGCACGTGTGCAGACCATAACGGCCCGTCAATGCGCGCACCCAGATACTCAAGTTCCGAAGCCAGCCCACCATCAATGATGTGGATTCCAGAGAGGATCGCGTTTGGTCGTAGAGGATTTTTCAACATGCTGTTAGCAAGATTAAGTCAGGAACGAAGAAGTTGTTGTTTGCACAACAAAGCTAAAAGCTAATCAGCTAAAAGCGAGAAGCTGCTTTTACAGCTTCTGCGTCCTCTGCACCGAACGCACCCCATTTACACGACGCAGCCCGAGAACGATGCGATTCAGATGGCGGAGGTCTTCGGCTTCAACCACGAATTCAATCACCGCTTCGCCGGTTTCGTCATGGCGCATTTCAACGCCGCGGATATTGGTGTTGTCGTCGGATATGACGGCCGTCAGTTCTTTCAGCATGCCGGCACGATCATCGCAGTAGACCGTAATCTTGACTGGGTACCGTTGTGTGCGTCCAGCTGTTTCGTCACCAACGCGCGACCACTCCACAGCAATACGGCGGTCGCTCTCGTAAAGCAGGTTCTGCACATTGGGACAACTGCGCGCGTGAACCGCTACACCTTTTCCGCGGGTTACGTAACCCACAATCTCTTCGCCGCGGATGGGATTGCAACATCGCGCACGATAAACGAGCAGATCGTTCTGCCCCTCGACCTGGAGCGAATCAGAACCGGACAGGTGCAATTTGCGCACCGCGTCCGACATGCCTGCTTCGCCGCCCGTGCCTGGTTTGGTCTCAGGCTCTTCGGTGCCGGGCAAATTCGAGTATCCGGGCGCAAGCTTGCTCAAGATCTGGTGCGCGGAGTGCTTGCCGAGGCCCAGCGTTGCCAGCAGGTCGGCGGCCGTCGCCACCCCGTATTCGTTCGCGATGCGGCCCAGATCCTGGTCGTCAATCTGGCTCATGGGCACTTTGTATTTGCGGGCTTCGCGCTCCAGCAGCTTGCGGCCAATCTCCACAGCCCTGCGCCGTTGGTCTTCATTCAACCAGTGCTTAATCTTGTTGCGCGCACGCGGACTCTTTACAAACGTGAGCCAGTCGCGGCTCGGCTTGTGATCTTTCTGCGTAACGATCTCAACGATGTCTCCCGTCCGCAGCTTGGTGCGCAGCGGCACCATGCGTCCGTTAACTTTGGCGCCCACGCATGTGTTGCCCACTTCGGTATGAATCGTGTAAGCAAAATCTACCGGAGTGCCGTCTGCCGGAACCACCACGACCTTTCCCTTCGGAGTAAAGGTATAGACCTCGTCGGGATACAGGTCCATCTTCAAACTCGAAAGGAACTCGTTGGGGTCGGTCATCTCCTTTTGCCACTCGACCAGTTGCCGAATCCAATTCAGCCGTTCCTCATCGCGAGCATTGACTACGCTATCACCGGCCTTATATTTCCAGTGCGCCGCAATGCCTTCTTCGGCGATGCGATGCATCTCCTCCGTGCGAATCTGCACTTCAAACTGGTGCCCGCCATCGCCCATTACCGTGGTGTGCAGAGACTGGTAACGGTTGGCGCGGGGAATAGCAATGAAGTCCTTGATGCGCCCCGGTACCGGCCGCCAGATGGTATGAATAAGCCCAAAGACCGCATAGCAAGCCGAGACATCCTCAGTAATTACACGCACGGCAAGCAGGTCATATACCTGGTCAAACGAAACCTTGGAACGCTCAATCTTCTGGAAGATGGAGTAGAGGCGCTTGATGCGCCATTCAACCCGCGCCTGAATACCGTTCTCGCGTAACTGCTCAACAAGCGTTTCTTCAACCCCGCGCAAGAACTGCTCACCCTCAATGCGCCGCGCCTCAACCGCCGCCGACACCTTCTCAAAACTCAGCGGATCGGTATAGCGGAAAGCGAGGTCTTCAAGCTCGCCGCGTACCTTGCCCATGCCCAGACGATGGGCAAGCGGTGCGTATATATCCAACGTTTCGCGGGCGATGGCTTCCTGGCGCTCAGGCTTCAAGTGCTCAAGAGTGCGCATATTGTGCAGCCGGTCGGCCAGCTTGATGAGCACAACGCGCACGTCAGACACCATTGCCAACAGCATCTTGCGCACGTTTTCGGCCTGGCGGTCTTCGCGGTTCGCAAACTGAATTTTGTCAATTTTGGTGACGCCCTCGACAATGTGGGCCACCTGTTCGCCAAACTCGGCGGCAATCTCCTCGCTGGTTGCCGGCGTGTCCTCCACCGAATCGTGGAGCAGCCCCGCCGCTATCGAGGTGGCGTCCATCTTCATCTCTGCCAGAACTTCAGCAACCTCAAGAGGATGAATGATGTACGGCTCACCAGAGGCGCGCATCTGGCCCTCATGGTGCTTTACGCAAAAGTCCCACGCCTTGCGAAGAAGCGAAACGTCTTCATTGGGCCGGTTAGCCTGCACGCGTTTGAGAAGCGCCTCAAACCGCTCACTCACGGCATGCGGATCAGTTACGGGGCTGGCGGGTTCGCGCACCACAAGAGATGAGTCCCCCTCGGGGACCGGGAGCGTGCTGGGAACTTCCTCCGGTACCGGCTGCCGGACAGTCGCCATATCTCATTATAGGCCGCTTCTGTTGCACCTGCTTCTCTGGCGCCACCCCAATCATTCAGAAGGTAATTGTGTCGGCTGACCTTCACTTGGGTGTTCAGGATCACATCCTGTCGGTTAGGGCACGGGCGTACCCTTGTCCTCTGAAGCAGAAGTCTCAATGAAAGGTACATAATGTCGAAAAAATTTTTATTTATCTTGTTTGCTGCAATGATCGCCCCAGGAGTACTTATCGCCAGCGATTCCAAGTCAAACGTCACTATTCAGAACGCAAGGATACCGGCTACCGACGGCAAGGCTATGTACGCGAGTTATTGCGCAACATGCCACGGGATCGACGGCAAAGGCAAAGGGCCGCTGTCTTCCTCGCTGAAGAGGACGCCGTCCAATCTAACGTTGCTGAGCCGGAAGAACGGCGGAGCCTACCCTTCAGCGCATGTCGTAGCCGTCATCGGTCACGGAACGTCAGTTTCAGGACACGATAAGGCTGGCATGCCGGTTTGGGCTCCTGCACTTGATACGATTGACCAGAACAACAAGCTGGACACGCCGCTGAGAATCAGTAATCTGAGCAGATACCTGGAAACGTTGCAAGTGAAGTAGGGAGCTAAAGGCTCGATGTGCTCCCTGCTTTTTATATGCTGCCAAGGGAGCACATGAATAAGCCGCAGAAGACCTACCCGGACACAAATCGCCGCGCGACTAGTCCGAAATCCCGTGAGCAAGATAGTCCCGCGCATGCGACGGTTTCCGGCGCGAAGATCAACCGTCGCGCGGCCGACCGCCTTCGTGCCGGCCACCTCTGGGTCTACGCTTCTGACATAGAATCGCTTTCGGTTCCAGATGAGGCGGCGCCACCTGCCCTTCTCCCCGTAGCCGACAGCCGTGGCCTGTTACTTGGAACCGCCCTCTACAGCCCTGCCTCGCAGATTGCGCTCCGGCTGATTTCGCGCGAGGCAATCGGCCAGCAGGAATGGCTGCAACTGCTCGCAGCGCGGTTGCGCCAGGCAATTGCGCGTCGCAAGCCCATGCTCGACGCCGAAAATGATGCCTGCCGGCTCTGCTTCAGCGAGGCGGACGACCTGCCCGGAGTTGTTGTCGACAAGTATGCCGGACTGGTGATTCTGCAACTTCTGGCCAAGGGGCTGGACTCGCAGGACGTTCGAGATCAGTGTGTGAAGGTGCTTCGCGAAGAGCTCTCTCCGAACGCGATCCTCGAGCGGCCCGACCCACGCGTCCGCGAGCTTGAAGGGCTGATGGCACCGGCGACAGAGCCTCTGTACCTGAAGAAAGCGTCGGCAAAAAGCTCAACGCAGTTTCATCTCAACGGCTTCACCTTCGAATACGATGCCGACGCGGGACAGAAGACCGGTGCGTTTCTTGACCAGCGCAGCAACTACGCGGCTACGCGCGATTGGGCGCAAAAGCTCGCTGCCGGCAATCCCAACTGGAGCGGCCGTGCACTCGATGTTTGTTGTTACCAGGGTGGATTCGCGCTGCACCTTGCTCAGGTCTGCAGCCGCGTTACGGGAATCGATGCTTCGCACGTTTCTCTTGAAATAGCGGAAAAGAATCTCGCCGCCAACCGCACAAGATTGAAGGGTGAAGTTGACTGGGTCGCAGGCGATGCCTTTCAGATTCTTCGCGACTGGTCAGACGCGGGCGAGCGTTTTGATGCGATCGTTCTCGATCCTCCGGCATTTGCAAAGTCCAAACGTGCCGTTGAAGGCGCGCTACGCGGTTATAAAGAGCTGAATCTCCGCGCGCTCAAAATGCTTAAGCCGGGCGGCCTGCTGGTAACCTGCTCATGTTCGCACCACGTAAGCTGGACCGACCTGGAAGGCGCCGTGGCATCTGCCGCAGCCGATGCATCGCGGCGTGTTCGCCTGCTCGAACGTCGCGGCGCCGCACCTGACCATCCGGTCATTCTCAATTTGCCTGAGACGGAATATCTGAAGTGCCTCGTCCTCGAAGTGGAATGATCACGCGCGAACGAGATTCCGTGCCGGAAGCAAATCGGACATAATTCGACGCAACCAGCTCAACCACGATACCGGCGCTGATGCGCTTTGAACGGCGTCGCGACCGTTCGCCTTCGCCAACTGCATTTCCATTGCCTGCTGGGGCTCGGTTGCTGACGCGGGCGTATTTCGGATCTCCGCCAGCGCCTTTTTCACCTGTGCACGCAGGGCTTCCGCTTCAAACGTGCATGAGCGCAGATACGCTGAAATCGTCAATCCTGCTTCGGTCGCACGTTCCCGCAACTGCTCGCATTCCGCCTGGCTCATCCTGATGGTCACGCTCGCGCACTTCCGATCGCGCTCGCTCATTGAAACCACCGGTTTCAGTGGATTAACGGTCGCAGTTGGCCGCATCGATTGAATCTCACGATTTTTTGCCGCGCCCATATCGTCAGCGTCCGAAGTCTTGTAGCGCGCATGCGTTCGTAATGCGCGTTCATAGCTCAGCGTCGCCACGTCCTGTGGCAACTCTTCGTCTGTCCACTTCGGCAAGTCGCTATGCTTTGTTGCAGCCAACGCGGCGAAGAGTCCGGCAAAATCGTGCGCGGGTTGCGCAGAGGTGTTTGCTGTTGCTTCCTGCATGGAATGGAGGATACTGCGCTACGCGACTTCACTTGAGCAAAACTCGATCCGTTGTGCGGTTCGCTTCCCGCAAAGGGACGCTGCCTTTCACGTTTCCAAATTGGAACTCGTGCGCTGCGTCAGTGGTCGAGTTCCGGAAGTATTCCGCCCGGCAGATCTAAGAGCTGCGTAACTCCCACTGCGGTCAGCGGACGCGCAAATAAATATCCTTGCCCGAAGCGACAGCCGAGTTCACGTAGCAAGTGATATTGCTCGCAAGTCTCGATGCCCTCGGCTACAACGTCCATACCCAGAACGCGCGCTAACTCGATAATTGTCCTTACTATCTGCAATGGCTGCTCGCCTTCAGTCATGCGGCCCACAAACGAGCGATCGATCTTGATTACGTCAATGGGAAATGAATGCAGATAGCTGAGTGAGCTGTAGCCTGTGCCGAAGTCATCCATCAGCAGCGAAACCCCAAGCCTACGCAGGCTGCCCAGCACTTCCAGGGCGGTATGCATGTCGGGAATCAGGCTGGACTCGGTCATCTCCAACCCGAGCTGTCGGCTCTCAATGCCCGACTGCCGCAGCAGTGCCTCCACGTGATCGGCCAGGCCCTCGCGCGCAAATTGACGTGCCGACAGATTGACGCAGACGCGCAACGAACTATGTCCAGGGTCGTGGATACACCACTTCTGAATTTGCCCGCATACCTCATGCAGTACCCAGTCGCCAATTGGCAAAATCATTCCACTGGTTTCAGCCAGCGGAATGAACTCCATCGGTGGCACCAGTCCGAGTTCCGGATGCTGCCAGCGGATCAACGCTTCAAGCCCGATAATGCGTCGCGTGGCAAGTTCGACTTCGGGCTGATAGTGCAATACAAATTCGTGCTGTTCCAGTGCGCGCCGTAGATCGTGCTTGCCCGGCCACTTTGCATTCGACTTCGACGGATCGCGATGGCGTGATTTCGCCCTGCTCTGGATACCACTGCGCAAACGACGCAACTCAAGTTGCCCGGCGACGAGTTCGGCCATGTTTTCAAGCATGCGCAACTCAACTACCGCCATGGTGCGCCGGGGCAGCCGGCTGAAGATTGTCAGCGCGCCCAGAATTCTAC
>JADGNO010000222.1 GCA_017883405.1 Occallatibacter sp.
GCTCCTCTTCCTGCGCCGCAGCCGATTGGTAGCGCCGCGCCAGGTCTTCGACAAACTTGAGAACATCATCGTGCGATGGAATATTCCCGCCCACGCGGCTCAGGAACTTCACCGGCCGCGCGCCGTTCAACGCCAATCGAACATCTTCGACCAGTTGGCCGGTGCTCATCTCCACCACGACAAAGGTACGCGCCCGCTTGGCCAGCCGCTGGAAATTCAAAACCGGGAATGGATAAAGAGTGATGGGCCGCAGCACGCCTACGTTCAGTCCGTCTTCGCGTGCCTCTGCCGCCACTGCCTTCAGAATCCGTCCCACAATTCCATATCCCACCAGAACAATTTCGGCGTCGTCTGTTTGCCACTCTTCGGCGCGCGTCTCCAGCCGTTCGGCGAGGGTATACTTGGCCTCCAAATGGCGAACATGTGCCTCCAGCCGATCGTTATCCAGATACAGCGAATTGATCAGGTTGGTGCGCGACTCTTGCGTCCCCGCGACGGCCCACTTCGGCAACTTCGGTTCGACTGCTGTCTGCGGAAACTCTACTGGCTCCATCATCTGCCCAATGAATCCATCCGCCAGCAACACCACCGGGTTCCGGTACTTATCGGCCAACTCAAAGGCCAGCGCCGTCAAATCCGCCATCTCCTGTGCGGAGTGGGGAGCCAGTACAATCGTCCGATAGTTGCCGTGTCCGCCGCCCTTCACCACCTGGTGATAGTCGCTCTGTTCCGCGGCAATGCTGCCCAATCCCGGACCGCCGCGAGTTATATCTGCGATGACACACGGTAACTCCGCGCCCGCCATGTAACTCATGCCTTCCTGCATCAGGCTGATTCCCGGCCCGCTCGACGACGTCATCACGCGCACACCCGCCGCCGCCGCGCCATAGAGCATGTTGATGGCCGCCACTTCGCTTTCCGCCTGCAGAAACACTCCGCCTACCTGCGGCAAATAGAGCGCCGCTGCCTCGGTAATTTCGCTGGCCGGCGTAATGGGATAGCCATAGAACCCGCGGCATCCTGCAAGAATGGCGCTTCGTACAATCGCTTCGTTGCCCTTCATCAACTGCTTATGCATGGCTTTCTCCCACTATGCCTGCTTCCAACCCACGCGACCCACCGGCAAGTTGACTTACAAGACGCAGTACGGTAATCGCTCCCGGCTCCGGACACGCCATGAAGCAGATTCCGCATCCATTGCAACCCGCACCCGCATAAGTCGCCGTGCGATAGCCATAGTGATTCAGACGCTCGCTCAGGCTGATCACCTTGCGCGGACACGCTTCCACGCAGAGCCCGCATCCCTTGCACTCATCCGTATTGACCCGCAGCAACCCACGGTCTCGTTTCTCTGCATCCGTCATCCAATACTCCTTCCCGGCTGGCAGTCCGCTCTCAGGCGGATACCACTGCCGTGGTTGCCTCGCGTTCCAGGTAATGAGAGCGCAAGGCGAAATCTTCCAGTTCAGCTTGAAACCGCGGATCGGCAATGGCGATCAACGCGCCGGCGCATTCACGGAACGCCTTTGTGGCCTGCACGCACCTGCTTTGATACTCCTGGCGCCAGCTCATAGCCGCTCGCCTCCACAGCCCGCAGCGACCGAACGTCCCAGTTGTACCTTCGTGTTCACAAAGCCTGCCTTCAGGTTACGACTAGCAATTCCTCAAGCCCGAGCAAATCTAAGCTTCCTAAGGTGGAGCTGCTGTGACGCGCATCACGCTCATGGGTAGAGCATTTCGGGTCCTAGAGATAGGAATTATCTGCATCTGCAGTAGAGAATCTCGCGACGCACATTTTGCCCTGACTCAACCATCGCAATCGATGGCAGGCAAAGTCCAAAAAGGATCTAAGACGCACTCAAAACGATCGTCTTTCCGCAGTTGTACCAGACTTTCAGCACGACAAAATGCGATCAGTCAGTGGTAGGACCACTGAACCGTTTTCGGCGTATGATGGACTGGAATCTCGAGCATTTACCCACGAGGAGTCCAAGTGATTCGACAGAAATTATTGTTCTTGCAGCCCTTGTTTTTACTGGCAGCAGTGGCTGTCTTTGTTGTCCCCCCGGCAAGTGCGCTGGACTCATCCGCAGTCTGCAATGTCCATTCCTATGGGGCCAAAGGCGACGGCGTAACCAAAGATACGGCAGCCATTCAGAAAGCCATCGATGCATGCGCACTGAAAGGCGGCACGGTGCGTCTCACCGCTGGCACCTATCTCAGCGCGCCCATCGTGCTCAAAAGCAACATCACTCTGCAGTTGGACAAGGGCGCGACTCTGTTCGGTTCATCCGACCATGCGGAATATCCTCCCATCACCATGTTTCACCTGCCCGACCTGCAACCGTTGGTCAGTGCGACTAACGCTTCGAATGTCGCCATCACCGGCGAAGGCGTGATCGATGGCAACGGTACGAGCTGGTGGGAGGAGGCGCGCCGCGTCAAGAATGCCGGAGTTTTGGGCGCAGAGCATCCACGTCCCAAGCTCATCATCTTTGACCACTGCAAGCATGTGCGCGTCGAGGGCGTCACCATCCAGAACTCGCCGATGTGGCAGTTGGTCCCGTACTACTCGGACGACGTGGTCATTCGCAATGTCAAAGTTCTTGCGCCTGCCAACTCGCCTAATACGGATGCCATCGATCCCTTCTCGTCATCGCATGTGGTTATTGATCATGTTCTTGCCGACGTTGGCGATGACGACATCGCCATCAAGTCCGGACCGATCAACTCTCCGGGGCCGGACGATCCAAGCCGCGACATCACCATCACCGATTGCACTTTCCTGCACGGCCACGGACTTTCCATTGGCAGCGAGATTGCCGGCGGCGCGCGAAACATCCGCGCCGAGCGCATTCACTTCGAAGGCACAGACAACGGCATTCGCGTCAAGGCGAATCGTGACCGCGGCAACGACGTAGGCCACTTCCTCTTCCGCGACATCGACATGAAGAACGTGAAGAACGCGATCATCATCAGCGAGTATTACCCGAAGGTTCTGCCGCCTGCTGCTGAAGCGCCCCAGCCCGTTACGCGGCTCACTCCGCGCTTTCACGACATCGTCCTAGAGAATGTCACGGCCACCGGCAGCGATGTCGCCGGCGTGATCGTCGGTTTGCCCGAGTCTCCCATTCCCGGTGTTGTTCTGCACAACGTGAAGATCAGTGCCCGTCATGGACTAACCGTCAGTTATGCGGATGTCTCAGGAACAGGCGTGGAAATCAAGGCTGCCGAAGGAGAGGCAATTACCAAGCTGGCCGGCGCAAAGGTAGATCTGCGCTAGTCTCTGACCGCTTGATTTTGTACCACGATCGGGTGCCCCCGGTCTCGATTCTGAGACCGGGGGAAGCATGAACTCAATGGAACTTCTTCATCCGGTCGGAGACCTAGAGCATTTTCAATATAAGTATAAGTAACTGGGTGCCCCATCCATTTCGCGTCCTTTGCGAAATGGGTGGGAAAGCATGATCCCTGAAGCCATACAGAAACAGTGAAATGCGCTAATCGCCAAAAGGGCACAAAAAAGAGGCTACGCTGGTTGGCGTAGCCTCTTCTTGTTTGGCCAAACTGAACGGACCAAAGTGAATGTGAGATAGTTACTGGTTGACGCCGCTGGCCAGGAAGCCGCCGTCCACCACGATAGTCTGTCCGGTGACGAATGAAGCCGCATCGGAGGCCAGATACAGCACGGCTCCCACCACTTCGTCGGTCTTGCCGAACCGGCCCATGGGCGTGCGCATCAGTAACTCCTTGCCGCGCGGTGAGTTATCCAGCAGGTCGGCATTCAAAGCAGTGCGGAAGACGCCCGGTGCAACGGCATTCACCGTAACGCCCTTCTTCGACCACTCCACCGCAAGCGAGCGCGTCAGCGAGCCAACCCCAGCCTTGCTCGCGGCGTAGGCCGCTACTTCTGTTAGCGCAACATAGGCGTTCAGCGAAGAGATGTTGACGATGCGACCATAACCGCGTTCCAGCATCGCTTTGCCGAAGATCTGGCAGCCGCGCAGCGTGCCAGTCAGGTTGGTGTTCACAATGTCGGTCCACTCTTCTTCCGGCTGGGTCAGAGTGGGTGTGCGCTTGATCTTGCCCGCGCAGTTGACGAGGATATCGACCTTGCCGAATTTCTCCAGCGTCGCGGCCAACAAAATCTCCAAAGACGCGCGATCGCTCACATCTGAGGTCAGGCGCAAGGTCTTGCTGCCCTTTGCTTCAATGGCGGCTGCGGTATCGTCCACCTGCTGCTGGCGGCGCGCCGAGGCCACAACATTCGCGCCCGCTTCGGCCAAACCCAGGCTCAACGCAAGCCCGATGCCGGAAGTTCCACCAATGACCACTGCAACTTTGCCTTCGAGATTGAAAATCTGATTGCTCACAATTTTCTCCATTCCGGTAGACGCACACTAAGTCTCTGACCGTGTGAATTTGTACCAATTTGGGTGCTCCAGGTCCCGATTTTGGGACCTGGGAAAGCATGAACTCAATGAAGAAATCATGCGATCAAAGACCCGCATGGTGCGGCTGCACAGGCCACTAACATTATGCTTTGCGGCCCAGAAAGACAGGTGCGATGTGGCGGTCGAAAAGGTTCTCCGTCACATTCTTCGCAATCACCGCTTCATTGGCTTCCAGCAGGTCCAGATAGCGGCGTCCCATCTTGGCCGCAACCTTGAATCCAACATGCAGCAACTGCCGCAGGCTACTGTTATAGGTCGGGTTTGCCTGCACATGGCGCAACGCTGAAGTGTACTGCTCAGACGACCAGCCGCGAACCTCGTCGGGTGTGGGCAGCTTAGCCGGGTCAATATCGATGACCGTGGCGTACGGCGCGCACAGCTCTTCGCGGTGTGCAAAGGCCTCTGCGTAAATCTCCTTGGCCAGCGCCAGTCCGTCGCCGCCGGCTTCCGCCAGTCCGATCAGCTCTTCCAGCCATGTGGTTCCCGCAGTCTTCAGGTGTACGCCCACGTCGAACTTCTTCATGGTCGCGTGAATGGCGGAATAGATTGAGAACTTGTCGCTACCCGAGTGAACGCTCAGCTTCAGATTCTCCGGCAAGCCGAAGTGCTTCACCGCGTACGCAATGGCTGCGACGTCCAAATCGAACTCGCGTGCAAACTGCGCCACGTCGCCAATGTAATCCACGCCCTTGTTAAAGCGGCCGCTGAACTTAGGCGCAATCGTCTGCACCGGGATACCTTCATCGGCAATCGCCGCCAGAATCAGCAGCAGTTCCACCGGACTCTGCGCGCTATCGGTCTCGTCCATCGAGACTTCGGGAATGAAGTTACCTTCGCCCTTTGCCGCCAGAATGGTGCGATAGACCTCGCCCGCCTTCTTCACCGCGGTCAGATACTTCTGTGCCGTCTGCCGCAGGTTTTCCGCGGTAATCTCAAATGCCTCGTCGACCCCTTCGAGCTGAATGTGCTCCAGCAGTTCTGGATGGCGCTTCACAAAGCTTTCAATGTCGGCTTCTGCGGCGGGCTGGCCAATAAAGTCGGCCACGTCGATCGTGTAGAAATCGCACGCATCCAGAAAGCGGCCCACGGTCTGCTGCGTAATGTGGTCGGCATCGCAGAAATAAGGCAGCTTCCAATCGAGCGCCTTCACTGCGGAGTCGGCAGCCTGTCGCGTTGAAACCGGCTCGGAGCCGATAATGGTGTGTTCGCGATTCGACTTGTTCCACACGGGAACCACTTCAATACCGCTCGCCAAAGCCTGTACGCAAGCCTGCAACTGGGCTTTGGCCTGATGCGCAAACCGGTCGCCGGTTCCGACGGAATACTTGCTGAGCTTCAAACTCTGATTTCCCATGATTACCCCCAACTAAAATCTGCTGCTGTGGGCCCACAATCCCAACCCGGGGTTTGAGATGAAGAAAATCTCTTCTCCATCGACGTGATTCAAACCGAGACTGAGCTTGGCAGGATCGTAGCGCCTGAGCATCTCGCTCAGGTCGCCATATTTGAAACCAACGCCCTCGACCTCATCCTTGCTAAGGTGGCCGGGGCACCAGGTAATCTTGAAGCGCCCTTCCGAGGAGCCGTGGATCAGGTGCGCGGCTGCGCTCAAATCGTGCGCAATATCGGCCTGCGTTTCAACTGCATGAAGTGTTGCTGCGGTGCCTTTGTAGCCGTATTTGCGGATCAATCCATCGATGGTCTTGTCTTCGCCAAATTCCTTCACGCCGGGTGCCAGGATAATCAGCTCGGCGTTGTCGGCCAGCGCCATGCGCGTCCGATAGATGGCCTTATTGCCCAGCCAGGTGGAGTGAAACTCCTGCGGATCAAGGTACACAACCGCCTTGCGGCTCGGCTCGGCCACCA
>JADGNO010000223.1 GCA_017883405.1 Occallatibacter sp.
AAAGACATAGCCAATCCGACCGCGCTGCTGCAATCCGCCGTTCTGATGCTGAAGCATCTGGACGAATTTGACGCGGCAGACAAAGTTCAGCGGGCGCTTGAAAAGGTGTACTCGGAGCGCAAAGTGCTAACGCGCGATGTGGGTGGCACCGCAGGAACCAGCCAGTTTGCCGATGCCGTGCTGGCCGCTATGGGATAGCGGTCAGGGCCCCTCAAGGGCTGAAGCCTTGTTGACACTTAGATGACCTTTATGGACGTGGGCTGAAGCCCGCTAAATTCGCAATTTCCCAGGACCTAAGGCTGCCGATTCTCCGCTCAATACTCGGCCTGCCTGAAGTTGGGCCCGGTTACAAAACCGAGGCTCCTATTCCTATAGGCTTCGCGCCGCCGCCGCTGCTTTTCAGCCGCCACTCCTGTACACTGGAGTGTTCACTGCTATGAAAAACAGACAACCAATTGGCATCCTCGGTGCGACCGGAATGGTCGGCCAGCGTTACATCCAACTTCTCGAAAACCATCCGTGGTTCGAGATCACCTGGCTTGCTGCCAGCGACCGCTCCAGCGGGAAAACTTATGGTGAAGCCGCCAAATGGCGGCTCGATACTCCGCTGCCTGAGCGCATTGCCAGGATGACTGTGTCGCCAGCCGAACCGGAGGGCGCGCCGAAGGTTATTTTTGCCAGCGTGGACGCTGCTATCGCCCGCGAGATGGAGCCGAAGTTTGCCGCGGCCGGTTGCGCCGTGATTTCGAACTCGAGTGCCTTCCGCATGGCGCCCAATGTGCCGCTGGTCATTCCTGAGGTCAACTCCGATCACCTGCACCTGATCGAGGAGCAGCCGTGGCGCAAGGAGTCGGGCGGTTACATCGTCACCAATCCCAACTGCTCCACCATCGGCCTGGTGATGGGCCTCAAGCCGATTGAAGAGCGTTTTGGCATTGAGCAGATTTTTGTGACCACCATGCAAGCTGTTTCCGGCGCGGGCTACCCGGGTGTCGCGTCCATGGACATTCTCGACAACGTTGTCCCGTACATCGGCAGCGAAGAAGAGAAGATGGAAAGCGAGACGCTGAAGCTGCTGGGCGCGCTCGACGGATATGCGGTTAAGCCGTTGACCGCCGGCATGACCGCACACTGCAACCGCGTTCCGGTCATCGACGGGCACACTGAGTGCGTGTCAATCAAGCTTGGTAAGAAGCTGGGCCGCGAGGTTACGCGCGAAGACATTCTTGCTGCATGGGCTGAGTTCAATCCGCTCGGCGGCTTAAAATTGCCCTTTGCTCCCGAGCCTCCGGTTGAATGGTGCGCGCTGCCCGATCGTCCGCAGCCAAGACTGGACCGCAATCGGGGCAAGGGCATGGCGGTAACGGTGGGCAGACTTCGTCCCTGCAACCTGCTTGACTGGAAGTTTGTCCTGCTGTCGCACAACACCGTGCGCGGCGCTGCTGGAGCCACAATTCTGAACGCCGAAATGCTGGCCAGCCTGGGCAAGCTTGAGCCTGTTGCAGCAGCCGCTACGCAGGCATGACATTCCGATTTTGAGACGCGGATTCCCATCCTTGCGCACTGAATACGGCGCAAGGCTGGGACACCCGATCCGCAAGGACATTAGGAAGATTCCATGAGCTTGGTAGTGATGAAGTTCGGCGGCACGTCGGTTGAGGATCCGGCCGCCATTGGGCGTACTGCGGCCATCGTTGCCGGACGCGTAAGTATGGGCAAGCAGCCGGTGGTTGTCGTCAGCGCCATGGCCAAGGTGACCGACCAACTATTGCGTGCAGCCGCCGCAGCAGCGCAGGGTGACCGAACCGGCGCACTCGCCATCAGTTCGCGGCTGCGTTCGCGGCATCTCGACACGGCTTGTCATCTCGTCAAGGCTCCGGCGGATATAGCCGCGCTCACACGCAATATCGACGAAAAGTTCAACGCGCTTGATGAAGTGTTGCGCGGGCTAGCGGCGATTCTTGAACTCACGCCGCGTATCTCCGACCTCATCGTGAGCTATGGCGAGCGAATCTCAAGCCGCATCGTAGCTGCTGCCTTTCGCGAGCAGGGAATCGACGCCGCGCATGTTGACGCGCGCGAGGTCATCGTTACCGATTCGCAGTTCCAGAAAGCCATTCCGCAAGATGCGATCATTGAACGGCGCGCGCACGAAAAGCTGCTGCCGCTGACCGCGCAGGGCAAAGTGCCGGTGATGGGCGGATTCATTGCATCGAATGAAGCAGGCCTGACCACGACGCTTGGTCGCGGCGGATCGGACTTTACCGGCGCCTTGGTTGGCGGAGCCGTTTCCGCAGAAGCAATTGAGATATGGACTGACGTGGACGGCATTATGACTGCCGACCCGCGCATCTGTCCCGATGCGCTCCGTGTTAAAGTGATCAGCTTTGAAGAAGCGGCCGAGCTTGCCTACTTCGGCGCCAAGGTGCTGCATCCGGCCACCATTCTGCCGGCGGTGAAGAAAAATATTCCTGTGCTGGTGCTCAACAGCCGCAATGCAAGCTGCGAGGGCACGCGCATTATTTCGCTGGCGCCGCACTGCAACAGCCCCTTCAAGTCGATATCCGTAAAAAAGAAGCTGAGCATTATCGACGTGGTGGCCAGCCGCATGCTGATGACGCATGGCTACCTGCGCCAGATTTTTGAGATATTCGACAAGTACCAGTGCCCGGTAGACATGGTTTCCACGTCCGAAGTTTCCGTTTCGCTTACAGTTGACTCGAACGAGAAACTGCCGGCCATTGTTTCGGATCTGAAAAATCTGGCAGACGTAAAGCTGGAAGGCAAAAAGGCGCTGGTCTGCCTGGTCGGCGAGGATATCCGCGGCCAGCAAGGGATTGCCGCGCAGGTGTTCAACGCTGTTCGCCATGTGAACGTACGCATGATTTCGCAAGGAGCCAGCGAAATTAATATGAGCTTTATGATTGAGGAAGACGATGCGGACGAGGCGTTGCGCTCCTTGCATGCCGCGTTTTTCAAGTCGCCCGATCCGGCCATTTTTGATGTGGAAGCGAGAAAGCAGCTTTGAGCGACTAGCTGTTAGCCGGTAGCTTTGAATTTGAGCTTTCAGCTATCAGCCTTCAGCTTTTCTCCGCGCAATTGGTTGAGAAGTCGGCCAGCAAGATTCGAAGTGTCTAAAGGATGGATCAGCGGCAACACCCGTTTGATATTCACGTTGGTGCGAAATCCTTGAAATCAAATCGATGGTTTTTGAGCTAAGAGCTGAAAGCTGAGGGCTGGGAGCTAAGAAGATGCTGATTCTCGTACTTGGTAAAGGCAAAACCGGCAGTCTGGTGGCTGAAGTAGCTCGGGAACGTGGTCACTCGGTGCGCGCTCTCGACATCAACGAGAATGAGAACGCAGTTGCGCTTACTGCGCCCAATCTGGCTGGCGTAGATGTGGTCATCGACTTCACATCGCCCGAAGCGGCAGTGGGCAACATGCGCGCGGTGCTGTCGCTAGGCGGCCGCATCGTAGTGGGTACCACCGGCTGGTACTCGCACTTGAACGACATGAAGGCGCTGGCTATCAAGCGCAACGCCGGTTTGCTGTACGGCACCAATTTTTCCATCGGTGTGCAAAAGCTTTTTCGGCTTACGGCCGAGTTGGCGCAGCTTGAGGGCTACAACTTTTCCATCGACGAAACGCACCACGTCACCAAGCTGGACGCGCCTTCGGGCACGGCTGCCACGCTCAAGGAGATCATTCTTTCGGTGCGGCCTGGGATTGATGTGCGCATCAACTCGCACCGCGTAGGCGACGCCAAAGGCGAGCATATCGTCACCGCGAAGAGCGAGTACGACGTTCTGGAAATACGGCACAATGCCGACTCGAGGCGCGGTTTTGCCCAGGGTGCGGTGCGCGGGGCAGAGTGGCTGGCCGGCAAAACGGGAGCCGCCGCCAAGTCCGGCGCTTGGGAGTTCCGGGAGATCTTCCCGCAGCTTTAGGCTCCTGGCCTTCCACCGGCCCTTTCCGATCCGAAATATCCTGCCATGTTTGTCGCAGCATAGCCTGCGCGCGCCTCATGTTTTCCTCCCTGCCCACCGAGTCGCCTCAACGGTATACACTCTCATGTGGTGGAATGTGCCGGATTTTCCCGAAGGCTGTGGTGGTGTGCCGCCGGGATGCCGGATCCGCCATTTCGGGAAGGTATTGTTCCGCAAATTATTGGGAAAGGCGGAGTCTGTGAATTCAAAGTTCGGATTAATGGCAAGAGTTCTTATGGTTGCGATGGCCCTGACGGCTGTTGCGCAAGGAGAGGTGAAAATGTCTGTTTGGGGGCATAAAGACGGCAAGGACGTTCCGATCTACACATTGAAGAGCGCGCAGATCGAAGTGCGGGTAACGGCGTTGGGCGCAAAGCTGGTGAGCATCAAGACGCCGGATCGCAACGGCAAGATGGCAGACATCGTGCTCGGATACGACTCGCTCGAGGGCTATGAAAAGGATGACAAGACGCATTTTGGCAGCGTGGTGGGCCGTTATGGCAACCGCATCGCCGGCGGCAAGTTCTCCATCGACGGCAAGTCCTACCAGGTTCCGAAAAACGATGGCAACAACGCGTTGCACGGTGGCCCCAAGGGCATTGAAGCGTATGTGTGGGACTCAAAAGAGGTTCCCAACGGCGTTGAATTCACGCACGTGAGCCCCGACGGCGATATGGGCTTTCCAGGCAACCTGACTGCGAAGGTGAAGTACACGCTGGTGGGCAGCACGCTGCGGCTCGATTACTCCTCGACCAGCGACAAGGCCACCGTAATCAACGTGACCAACCACGCTTACTTCAACCTGAATGGCGATGACAATGGCACGATTCTCGATCATAAAATCGAGATCAACGCCGACAAGTACACGCCGGTAAATGCCGATCTGATTCCGACCGGCATTGCCCCGGTGGCCGGCACGCCATTTGATTTCCGCAAGCCGGAAGTGATCGGCGCGCGCATCAACGATGACAACCAGCAACTGAAGTTCGGCCGCGGTTACGACCACAACTGGGTGCTCAATGGCAATGCTGGCACGCTGCGGGTTGCGGCCATCGTTACTGATCCTGAGAGCGGCCGCAAAATGACGGTCGAGACCACGGAGCCCGGCATTCAGTTCTATACCGGCAACTTCCTGGATGGAACCTTCACGGGTCGGCACGGCATCAAGTACGGATTGCGGACGGGATTCTGCCTTGAAACGCAGCATTTTCCGGATTCGCCCAACCATCCTGATTTCCCGAGCACCGTTTTGCGTCCCGGCGTGACCCGCCACTCGACCACGTCGTTTACGTTCGGCGTTGCCAAGTAATCGATAAGCTGCAAATTAAAAGGGGGACGAGCTTCGGCTCGTCCCCTTTTTTTTGCAGGCAGAATTTGTCGGGCCTACTTTGTAGATTTGACCACCGGCGGCATCTTCAGGAATTCGCTCGGCGGCAATGCGCGCGGCACGGTGCGCGACATTAACACAGCGCCTTTGAACGGGTACACACGGTTCAGGCGCATGCCGATCGACGCACGACCCGGACCCTCCGGATCCATCACCAGCGGGCCCTCGCCCTGCAGTTCGTCGCCCACGTAGTTTTTCATCACCTTGCCATCCCACACGGCCGTCACGCGAAACCACTGGTCCAGGGGATGCAGCGCCTTGCAGTTCAGCAGCGTCAGGTTTGCGCCGCGATTGCCTGCAAAGCTGTCGAGACACCATTGCTTATCAACAATTCGGATTTCAAACAGCATGCGATTGTCG
>JADGNO010000224.1 GCA_017883405.1 Occallatibacter sp.
GCCATCACTGAGACCAAGGGCTTCACGCGCTGGTTAGTCGACGAAATGGAAGAGCGGCTACCGCAGTTCGATCAGCAGCTCAAGATACATGTGACGGGCTGCCCCAACGGTTGCGGTCAGCATTGGATCGCCGACATTGGTCTTGAAGGCAAGAAGATCAAGCACGAAGGCAAGATGACCGACGCCTATTACTTCTGCCTTGGCGGTGCAGTGGGTGAGTTTGCTGGCACTGCGCGGCCGGTTGGTTATCGTTGCCCGGCACCGCTTATTCCAGAAGCGATTGAGCGCTTGCTGCGGGAGTATCTTGGCGGACGCAAGCCAGCAGAAAGTCTGCGGTCGTGGTTTGCGCGGCATACCAACGACGAACTGCGCGCGCAGCTTGCCGGTGAAGCGCTGACGGCTGTTGAGCGCGATGTTCCCCAGGGCCGTGTGCCCTCTGCCGTTGCTGAGTAAGGTGCGAGCGTAATTGAGCACGAGCTGATTTCTGCAAGTCAGGAGTTGACATGAGCCTGTTGCCCATCTTTGTGAACCTCGAGAACCGCCGCGTGCTCCTTGTGGGCGCCGGCAATGTTGCGCTCGAAAAGATCGGCACGCTCTTGAAGACTGGCCTTAAGCTGCACGTTGTGGCACCGCGCGTTTTGCCTGAAGTGCATCAACTTGCTGCCGAGAGCAAACTCGAACTTATCGAGCGCGCGTTCGAGCCGGAAGATTTGGACGGAAGCTTTCTCGTCATCACCGCTACCGACTCGCCTGAAGTCAACCACGCGGTTTATCGCGAAGCGGTGGTGCGAAACATTCCCTGCAACAGTGTTGATGACATTCCCAACTGCGATTTCTTTTTCGGCTCGATCGTCAGCCGCGGTTCTCTGCAGATTGCTATCTCCACAGCCGGCGAAAGTCCCGCAGTAGCGCAGCGTTTGCGCCGCGAAATTGACGAGCAACTTCCGCCGGGCACTGGCGAATGGCTGGCGCGTCTCGGCGAGTTGAGACGCGAGGTGCTGGAGACGCATCCGCGCGGTGAGGAGCGGCGCTTGCTTCTGCACGAGTTGGCGCAGCGGCAGGTTTGTGATTCGGCTTTCTGCGAAGCACGCCAAATGGCCAAAGAAGGAAGACGCACTGGCCACGCTGCCGCTGGGACGGTGTATTTGGTAGGTGCGGGACCGGGCGATCCGGATTTGTTGACGGTAAAGGCCGTGCGGCTGATCGAAAGCGCCGACGTGATTCTGCACGACGACCTCGTTCCGCAGGCGGTGCTTGATCTGGCGCGGGCCTCGGCTGAGATCGACAATGTTGGCAAGCGTTGCGGAGCCAAGAACATCACGCAGGATGAAATCAATATTCTGATGGTTGAACATGCGCAGGCTGGCCGCAGCGTGGTGCGGCTCAAGAGTGGGGACCCGTTGCTCTTCGGTCGTGCGGCTGAAGAAATTACTGCGCTCACTGCGGCTGATATTCCGTACGCAGTCGTTCCCGGAGTTTCCGCGGCCTTTGCTGCCGCTGCTGCCCTTGGCCGTTCTCTTACCGATCGCAACTTTGCGTCGAATGTAATTTTTTCAACGGGGCATCATGCGCAATCGCATAACCACGCTCCACTGCCGGCGCTTGAGGACGCTACCCGCGTTGTGTACATGCCTGGCCGCGATCTCACGTTGCTCGCAGCGGAGTGGATGGCGGAGGGCCTGCCGGCGGAATTGCCGTGCGCTGTCGTTTCGCGTGCCGCACAACCGGAGCAGCAAGTCGTTCACACGACACTCGGAGAACTTGGCCAAACGGAGCCTGCAGCCGCTCCCAGCCTGTTGATTGCCGGATGGGCTGTGCGCGAGAAAGCAACGGCGCAGTCAATCGTGGATCAACTTGCCGTCCGAGCGCAAAATCGTCGCTCCGCCAATTGAAAAACACCTGCACCATATCCTCTGAGGCATACTTCCACGGTGTTCCGATTCAGTCCGGCCGAAAGCGAAGATGTTGAAAGACGAATTGCGATTGCCTTCGACCAGCCAGCCGCATGTCCTCGGATTCTCGCTCCCACAAAAGGATTGCAGTCGCCCTTACCGTCTCATTTTGCCCACGACCATTCGCGGTCGCAGATTGGTTGTGGCGCAAACGCCTTACACACCGTAAAAAAGGCGTTTGCGGATTGGAAGATGTTCGATCTAGGTTGGGTGCGGGTTGCGAATTCTCATACGAAAATCGGACTCGGGAATATCGTCGCCGTTGAAGCCTGCACGCTCGGCATGTGGACCCTCAACCTCAGTCGGATTGTGGAATTCATCGATCTTCCGGAGACCTTCGGATTTATCTATGCGACCAACCAATTCCACGTTGAACTGGGTGAAGAACGGTTCCTGATTGAGCTTGACTCGGACACAAATGAAGTCTGGTTTGATATTGAAGCAGTTTCCCGCCCGGCACATTTTGCGGCTCGCATCGGGCTGCCGGTAAGTCGCGCATATCAACACAAATTCGCCCGCGACTCGCATCGGCGGCTACGCGAACTGATACCCTAAAAGCATGAAATTCGGTGTTCTCGTTTTTCCCGGCTCCAACTGCGACCAAGACACTTACAACGTGATAGCCGAGGTGGCCGGCCAGCCGGTCACTTATCTATGGCATGATTCAGAAGACCTTGCAGGCGTGGATGCGGTGCTTGTTCCGGGCGGTTTTGCTTACGGAGACTATCTACGCACCGGAGCGATTGCACATTTTTCGCCGGTCATGCAGTCGGTCAAGCGGTTTGCGGACGGCGGCGGCCTCGTGCTCGGCATCTGTAACGGTTTTCAGATTCTGACCGAGTCTGGCCTTCTGCCGGGAGCGCTGATGCGCAACGCCGGACTCAAGTACATCTGCAAACAGGTCCACTTGCGCACCGAGACCACCAACAGCGCCTTCACAAGCAAGCTGAAGAAAGGCGAAGTGCTCCAGATCCCGATCGGGCACATGGAAGGGAACTACTTCTGCACGCCTGAAGACCTGCGCCGGCTTGAGTCGGAAGACCGCATCGCCTTTCGCTATGCAACGCCAGGCGGCGATATTTCGCCGGAAGCAAATCCAAATGGATCATTGGGAAATATTGCGGGCATTCTGAGTGAAAACCGCAACGTGCTCGGAATGATGCCGCACCCCGACCGGTCGAGCGAGGATTTGCTGGGTTCAACCGACGGCTGGAAGATCTTCGCATCGATGATTGAAGCCCTGGCCACGCATTAGGCGTTCAGTTGCTAAAGTTTCAAGAGCAGTGGCCATGATCGATATTCATCAGCACCTCATCTACGGAGTGGACGACGGTTCGCCTGACTTGGAAACCTCGCTCGCAATGGCGCACGAAGCCGCCTCTGAAGGCGTAACTCACATAGTGTGTACGCCCCACGCCAGTGATAATTACCCATACAGAGCCGACGTCATCACAGATCGCCTGGAAGAATTGCGCGCCCATCTTGACGGCTTGATCGAACTCAGCCTGGGTTGTGATTTTCACATGTCTGCCGACAACGTATTTGCCGCGTTGAATGCGCCGTTGCGCTACTCCATCAATGGCAAGGGATATCTTCTTATAGAGTTTCCAAACACCGCCATCCCGGCGCCCATGATCGATGCGATGCACCGGTTGCAGGGCGCAGGCTATCAATTGATAGTGACGCATCCTGAGCGATACCCAGCCGTGCAGACCAACACCGAACTGCTAGCCGATTGGTTGCGCGCGGGCTGTCTTTGCCAGGTAACCGCGAATGCGCTCTATGGCCGATGCGGCAAAGCTGCGGAAGAGCTGTCAAACGAACTGCTCGATCGAAACTGGATTCATTTTCTGGCCACGGATGCGCATCGCATCAACTGGCGTCCGCCGCATTTGAAAAAGGCATACGATTACGTGGCCGATCGCGCCGGCGAAGAGACAGCGCGGCGATTGTGCGTGACCAATCCACGCGCAGCAATAGAAGGTGCGGCATTGCCGGAACAACCTGAAGCACTGGGAATCCGTGACCGTGTGCCGCTAAAATTCAACGCAAAACGCGCTGCCGGCGGAATGGTCAACGGCTCAGAAAATACCGGATCGCTCCTCCAGAGTGCAAAGAAGCTCTGGGACAAGATTACCGCCCGCTAGAAACTGTACTGGTCAGGCCAGGCCCAGCCCACCGTCCACAGCCAGAATCTGGCCTGTAACAAAGGCTGGTCCGGTTGCGAAAAACAGCACCGCCTGCGCCACATCATCTGCCGAGCCATTGCGCTGCATGGGCGTCTTGTCGGCAAAGCGACGAGCCACGTCAGAGGGCTGTTCATCCATATCAATCCATCCAGGAGCGACGCAGTTTACCGAGACTTCAGGCGCAAAAGCCTTCGCCATGGCCTGCGTGAGCATATGCACCGCCGCCTTTGACGCGCAGTAATGCGCATGGCCGGTCCACGCGCGCAGACCGCCGAGCGAACCGATGTTGATGATGCGGCCATTCGTCTCGCGTAAATGCGGCAGCGCCTCACGTGCTACGAGAAAAGGGCCGCGCGTATTGGTCTCAAAAACCGTGTCCCACTGTTCGAGGGTGAGGGATTCGAGAGATGCGGTTTCAAACACCGCCGCATTGTTCACCAGGATGTCCAGTTTGCCGAAACGATCAATGACGGCACCGACTGCTGCGCGCACTGAAGATTCAACGCGCACATCACACTCGACTGCACACGCATTCACTCCGAGCAATTCAAGCTCGCATTGGGTCATTTCAGCGTCTATGTTCGATTTGCGATAGGTAATGGCTACGTTGGCTCCAGCGCGGCCAAGCGACAAGGCGATCTCGTGTCCGATGCGGCGTGCACCTCCGGTGACAAGAGCCGATTTGCCGTGCAGAGGTAAAGTTGCCATCGCTCAGAAGTCACCAGTTTTGGGTGGCTGTTACTGTTTCGGAGGAGCCTGTTGATCCCGGGGCTTGTCATTATCTCCGGGCTTCTTCGACTCGTCTCCGGAACCGCCTTCAGGCTTTGGGGTATCGCCATTCTTGTAGATGGAGTACTGCCCACCCGGTCGCTTCAAACGGATCTCCATTGAGATTTCAGGCCGATCAACCTTAAAGTCCCCGCCATACGTTTGAAAGCCCTTGGCAATGATTTGCAGGCGCACAGTGTCGCCTATTGGAATTACGTCAACCATCGCTTTGCCATCTTCGTTGGTCTTCAATTCCATGATGCCCTTATCACGATCACCTTCGATGGGATGAAAGATAACCGCTGCATGTTCAACTGGTTTGCCATTGCTATCCCGGATAACCGAGACCTCAATACGGCTGGAAGGCGGGGGAACCGTGACCTTGCGAGGGCGACGGGAATCCTTGTCCTGGGCTCCAGCGTGAAAGGTGCAGAGAGTGAGTGCTAATCCACTAAGGACGACGGTGACACGAAGCGAACGGCGACCAAACATGAGGATCATTGTAAACGTTTTGACGAAGGAGGGGACAGGGGGTGAAGGCAACATTACCGCCAGTCTCCTGATTGTTTGCAGGTAGATATATGTGAGCGCGATATACTCATATTTTAACGAATCGCCTCTTGACAACCCTGTTTGTCTTGGCTATCGTTAGCAATTGGAAAGCGAGAGTGCTAGCACCGGCGTGCTGAATTGCTGGACCCGGTATTCCGCCCCGTCTTCGGGAACCGTAAGTGTGGTTCCCAGGCTTTCTTTTAAACCTCAGAAAACCGCAACCCGGGCTCAACCCGGCGCGCGTGTGAAGGAGAAGCGAAGCAATGGCAGTAACATCGGTAGCAACGAAATTTGTCCCGCTCCACGACCGCATCCTTGTCCGCCGTCTTGAAGAAGGCGAGACCGTTCGCGGTGGCATCATCATTCCCGACACAGCCAAAGAGAAGCCGCAGGAAGGCGAAGTGATCTCTGTCGGCAAGGGCAAGTCGAACGACGAAGGCAAGGTATTCCCGCTGGATGTCAAGACCGGCGACAAGATCCTGTTCGGCAAGTACTCGGGCACCGAGATCAAGATCGATGGTGAAGAGTTCCTCATCATGCGCGAGGAAGAAGTCCTCGGCATTGTGAAGAAGTAGTTTCAGTAGTCAGTGATCAGTGCGTTGAGACATCTACTTAGGTGAACTCTTGATCCTGACCATTAACTGCAGCACCCGATATCAAAAATCCGAACATTGATCACAGATCACTGTTCCCAGACTACTGTTTAGGAGAATTACGAGAATGGCAAAGCAAATTCTGCACGGTGAAGATTCCCGTCAAGCAATTCTGCGCGGCGTAAACACGCTCGCAGATGCAGTGAAGGCGACGTTGGGCCCCAAGGGCCGCAACGTTGTTATCGAGAAGAAGTTTGGTTCGCCCACGATCACCAAGGACGGCGTGACCGTGGCCAAGGAAATCGATCTGAAGGACCCGCTTGAGAACGTGGGCGCGCAGCTGGTTCGTGAAGTTGCTTCAAAGACCTCGGACGTGGCCGGCGATGGTACCACCACCGCGACGGTTCTCGCCCAGTCCATCTTCCGCGAAGGCGTGAAGACGGTTGCTGCCGGCGCAAACCCGACGGCATTGAAGCGCGGCATTGAGAAGGCCGTGACCGCGGTCATCGGAACGCGTGACAAGGACGGAAAGTGGATTGATGGCGGCGCTCTCGGCAAGCTGTCGAAGCCTGTCGATGAAGGTTCTGTGGCACAGGTTGGCGCAATTTCCGCCAATGGCGACCAGGAAATTGGCGACATCATTGCTCACGCCGTCAAGGTTGTGGGTAAGGACGGCGTCATCACCATCGAAGAGTCGAAGACCATGCACACCGGTCTTGAGACCGTGGACGGCATGCAGTTCGATCGCGGCTACCTGAGCCCCTACTTCGTAACCGATGCGGAGCGTCTTGAAGTAGTGCTCGACGAACCGTACATCCTGATCTACGAAAAGAAGATCAGCGCGATGAAGGATCTGCTGCCCCTGCTCGAGCAAGTTGCCCGCGGTGGCAAGCCGCTCCTGATTATTGCTGAGGACGTGGAAGGCGAAGCGCTCGCAACCCTGGTTGTGAACAAGCTGCGCGGCACCTTGAACGTGGCGGCCGTGAAGGCTCCTGGATTCGGCGATCGCCGCAAGGCAATTCTCGGCGACATCGCAATCCTGACCGGCGGCAAGGCCATCACCGAAGACCTGGGCATCAAGCTGGAAGGCGTGAAGCTCGAGGATCTCGGCAAGGCAAAGCGCGTCACCATCGACAAGGACAACACGACCATCGTTGACGGTTCCGGCAAGGCCTCAGAAATCGAAGGCCGCGTCAAGGAAATCCGTTCGCAGATCGACAAGACGACTTCCGATTACGATCGCGAGAAGCTGCAGGAGCGGTTGGCCAAGCTCGTTGGTGGCGTTGCCATCATCAAGGTTGGTGCGGCCACTGAGACCGAGCTGAAGGAGAAGAAGGCTCGCGTTGAAGACGCTCTGCACGCCACCCGCGCTGCAGTTGAGGAAGGCATTGTCCCGGGCGGCGGTGTTGCCCTGGTTCGTGCAGTTCCTGCGGTTGACGCTCTGATCGCCACACTGGAAGGCGACGAAAAGATAGGTGCACAGATCGTACGCCGCGCGCTCGAAGAGCCATTGCGCCAGATCATCGCCAATGCCGGCGAAGAGGGTGCTGTGGTGGTTGCAAAGGTGCTCGAGTCGAAGGACCAGCATTTTGGCTACAACGCGCAGACCAGCAAGTTCGAAGACCTGGTGAAGGCCGGTGTTATCGACCCCACCAAGGTTACCCGCACGGCACTGCAGAACGCGGCTTCCATCGCGGCTCTGTTGCTGACCACTGAAGCTCTTATCTGCGAAATTCCAGAGCCCAAGTCGGCAGCTCCGGCTGGCGGCGGTCACGGCGGCATGGACGGAATGTACTAACCAGCACCTGCCATCCAGGCATACGCGCCTTCGGCGCAAAAAACACGAGCAAAGAAAAGGCCTCCAGCTTCGGCTGGGGGCCTTTTTGCGCGTCAGATTGCTCCTCTGGATGAGGTTGCTGCTGGATCGAAACTAAAAACTACTACGAAGCTTTGGCAGTCAGGATCGGCGTGTCAATCGGCGTGGGCGCGGGAGGCGCGGGACGCAGTGAACGAAGCCATCCGGCAGACAACCACGAGCGGGGAATCGAAAACTCTGACCAGCCGCACTCAACACAAACATGTACGTCTGGAGACGGCGTCATGGGCGGGTGGCTCATGGTGCGCGGAGCATTGCGATAGAGGCGGATTTCCGCTGGAATCACAGAGACAGCATTGGATTGGCACTTTGGGCAAACCATACACTACACCTCGAAAACAGACCATCGACTAAAGAACAGTACCCTAGGGAGAAATCCATCGTAATCAGAACTTAGTTACCTTTGCAACACAAAACGTGCAACTTAAGATGACACGAAAGTTTGGTTTCATAACAGAAAAGTGATTGTTGATATGGAAAATCGTCGTAAGTGGCTTTGAACTAAGGCTGCTGCACGATCCTAGGTAAATGGCCCCTTGGCCCGATGCAGATCGTGGGGCAAATAAAACGCGGTGGCCGAAGCCACCGCGTCTCCTGGTTCGGATCTGAGTTTTAGAAATTGACACGGGCCACGATTTCAATCTGTCGCGGAGTAAAGAGGAAGCTGGCGCTGTTGGAGTTGGTGACAGCCTGGAAGGTGCCTCCTCCGCCAAGGTAGGTCAACGTCGCTCCCGACAGGCTATATTGCGTGGTGCCGAGTGCGGTGATGTTTTGGTGGTTGGCAAGGTTGAAGACGTTGGCAATCAAATCGACGCTCCGAACCGTGCGACTATTTTCGAAGGCTACCGACTTCTGCACCCGCAGATCATCCGCAATCTTGCGAGGATACTTGAAGGTATTCACGCCTATGTAACCTGGGATGATGGACGGACCCGCACCAGTGCCATTCCAACCGCTGCTGATAGCTCCGCTGATGGTTCCGCTCATGCCGGCTGAATAGGGCAGGCCATTCTGCATCTGGAAGCTGTCGTTGATGCTCCAGCCATTGACCACCCATTTGAGCGGGTTTGCTGAGTTCAGATTCGGCAGATTGTAGAGCGCATAACCCACAAAACGGTTAGGAACGTTGAGGTTGGAGTTGCCGTAATTGAGTTTCGGGTTCGAATACGGATCGTACCATGCACCCGCGGTAGAACCCTGTGTAAGTACGTTCTGTGCATAATCCAGAGCGTGCGACCATGTGTAGCTCGCATCGAAAGTAATGCTCTTTAGCGAGCGGTTCTGGACCTCTGCTACGAGTGCGTTGTAGCTGGAGTTCACGTTGCTAAGGAACTCACCCACGCCCTGGAAGTTCGTCGCAGACGCTCCAAGAAGACTGGTATTGCCGTACGCGGTATAGACATTGGTCGTAATCGCTCCGGCAGGGAGAGGACCCTTGCCCGTGGGATCCGCGACGGTGAGGGTCTTGGTCGTGAGGCTCGAAGGATTGATATTCACATCCAGGAAGTTGGGTAGCCGTCGGCCCAACGAGCCGAGATAGCTCACGGCGAAAATCGTGCCTTTGCCCATACCCTGCTGCAGAAGCATGTCGTATTCGCTCACTTCGGGAAGCTTCAGGTTCGGCCCGAAGTAGTAAGTGGATGGCTTGGCAGTTGTGGAACCCGCAGCAGTGATGCTCGGCAAGGTTGGACCTTGCGTAAAGCCGCTCTGGTTGGGGTTGTTCTTGAAGGTAACCGTGTATTGCGCCTTGGGACTTCCGGTGTTGAACAGCACTTGGAGAATGTTCCCGTTGGTGATGCGGCCGAAATAGAGGCCATAGCCACCGCGGAGAACGGTCTTGCCACCGCCGAACACATCATAGGAGAAGCCGATGCGCGGACCGAGATCAAAATTGTCGGAGGGGTGATTGGATTGCGCGGCCAGAGGGACAAAGTTGCCAGTCGCCGCGATCAAAGCCGGGTCCGGGGATGGAAAGGTCTCGTGGTCCCAGCGCAAACCCAATTCAAGGGTGAGGCGAGGAGTAATTCTCCAGTTATCCTGCGCGAAGATGCCCGCGTCCAGGGTATTGATCGCATAGGATGGCGCGCCGAATCCCTGGTAGAAGTTCTGATAGCAGGGATTGGGGCCGACGGCTGTTGCAGCATGTCCTGCATCGGCGCCGACGCCGTATTGTCCAGTGGATTGCGCGGAAGTGGAATCACAACCCGTGCCGGCAGTGGCCGGGCTTACACCGTTCTTGAAGTTCATCAAGTCGTTCATGTACGGCCCGATGTACTGATAGCTATACGCGCCGTTGCCCTCGTAGAGATTGTTCTGGAAATCGTAGTTGTGAAGAATATCCGTGCCAAATTTGAAGCTGTGGTTGCCGTGGTTGAAATAGAGAATATCGCCGATTTGCCACTTCTTTTCGAGAGGATAGGCGGGGCGGTAGGAGTAGTACGGTGAGCCGGCATTGAAACCCCATCCGGACGACGACGCTGCAATTTGAACGTACGGAATGTTGCCGCTCTTGTCGTTGAAATTGGCCATCGTGTAGGGAGTAAATGCCTGCTGGCCTTCCCAGTCGAGTTCCTTGCTGTACTGGTAAAGCAGCTCGTTGCTCATGTGGGCATTGATGAGACTGGTGAGTTTGGCTACGCCGTAATCGAGTTTGACAAAGTCATTGCCTTGCGCGTCGCGCGAGTAGTTGTCGGATGCCGCAGTCTGGACTCCGCCGGGCGAATCCCAACGCAGGCGATGGTAAAGGA
>JADGNO010000225.1 GCA_017883405.1 Occallatibacter sp.
GCTGCAGTAACAGCTCAGTCTGTGAGAACGGCACACCATTCCCCAACGGATTCAATCGTCCTGACAGAAACTCCTCTGTCAGCCTCAGCACCCCTTCCTATAGCAAAGCGCGCGACTACTTTACCGGCAAATCCACGGTGGCGCAGATGTTCAACCCCGCAGGCTTCACGCCCACACCAACGCAATACGTCCTCGGCAATGCCAAGAGAATTTACGGGGAACTGAGAAATCCACCCTTGTACAACGAAAGCCTGAATGCCCGAAAGCACTTCTACATGGGAGATCGCTTCCAGGCCATTCTCACGGTCGATTACTTTAACGCTTTCAACCGCACGAGGTTCAACGGACCTGACGGCAACATCAACGACGGCACCTTTGGCCAGGTCAAAGACCAAGGTTTGAATGGTATATCCAACCGTCAGGGACAGGTCAGCTTCCGATTGGAGTTCTAAGTTACTCCTGAATTGCGACACTTGCGCGTCTCTTGTTTCCGCCGGGCTGCTCAATTGCAGCCCGGTTTTTTTATTCGTAACAGCCACTCTCTGTTCCGCTCGATCGCCAGCATCGCCGAGAGGTCGGCAATTGCATTCCAGGCTTCGATCAGGACTCCGTGCCGATCACCGTTATGTCCGTCGATCAAGTGCTCCATCAGTGAAAATCAACTACAATTTCTTATCATGAAGTTCGCCCCCTCCCCACGATGGCTGCGATATTCCGCGTGTCTTCTGGCAGTCTCGTTCCTGGTTTGGCCGCCGTTCCGCGCGCATGCGCAGGAGGGAAGTGACGAGGTCACTCCTGCCGTTCAGCAACTGTATGCACAGGCCAGGGCGGCAAAGAAGCAGGGCGACGAGGCGGCCGCTATTGAGAAGTACAGGTCAATCATCAAGCTTGCACCTCATCTCGCTGCGGCTTACAACAATCTCGGTATGCTGTACTTTGACCGCCATGATTTCGCACACGCCGCGGAGGTTCTCAAGCATGGATTGGAACTCGACCCAAGCATGCCCAGCGCGGCCGCCATGCTTGGCATGAGTTATGCGCAATTAGGTGAAGATGAGAAAGCACAGCCCTCGCTTCAGGCGGCGTTGCGTGCCAATCCCAACGATGATCAGGTGGAGATGACGCTCGCGCGCGTCCTCATCAGCTCCCGCAAGTACCAGGAGGCAGCACTGCGCCTCAGTGACTTTGTCAAGCGAAATCCAAAAGACCAGCACGCATGGTATCTGCTGGGGAAGACGTATCTTCAAATGTCGCAGGACGCACTGAAGAAGATCAACGAAATCGATCCTGAGTCGGTTACCGCGCACGAGATTGCCGGCGAGATCGATGAAAGCATGCACAACTACGATCTCGCCCTGGCCGAATATAAGAAGGCCGTAGACCTCGCGCCCCAGCAGCCCGGAACGCACATGCACATGGGAGATGCGTACTGGTACATCGGCAAATGGGAGTCAGCTCAAACCGAGTTCAAAGCAGAACTGGCGAACGATCCAAACAATTGCATGGCGAGATGGAAGTTGGGGAACTCGATGCTTGAGGCCAATGATTCCTCTGAGGATGCGCTGGCTGAACTCAATCGCTCCATCGACCGCTGCTCTACCCTCATGCAAGCTCGAGTTGATCGTGCGCGGGCGCTGGTGAGAATGGGCAGGCAGGCAGAGGCGTTGCCCGACCTGTTGATGGCCAGGAAAGATAGCCCGCGCGAACCTTCCATTCATTTTCTTCTCGCCAACGTTTACAGGGCGCAAGGTAAGAGTGCCGAAGCACAGGAGGAACTGCGCATGTATGGAACGCTGCAAAGAGAAGCCAGCGCGGCGGTTGCAGGACAAGCTAATGATTCGAACTCCATCAAGAACGCTGCTCACTAGCGGAACATGGTCGTGTGAATGACGAATCTGCGAATCACGCATTGCCTCGTTGCTTTCGCCGTTTCATGCGTGACATTGGCCCCTTGCCAACAGCCGGCAGACCCGCTTGCCGATGCGCGATCGCTCCTTTACGCCGGCAAGCTTGCCGAATCGGAAGCGGGTGTACGCCATTACCTTGAGGCTCACTCTGATTCCGCAGAAGGGCATTTCTTATTGGGCTATGTACTCTTTCGCGAACAGAAGCCGAAGGATTCTCTCGCAGAGTTCACCGCCGGGGCAAGCATTCGCCGTCCTGGTGCCGACGAATTCAAGATCATCGCCTCTGACTACGTCATCCTGCATGATTATGCGGACGCCGATAAATGGTTTTCCGAGGCTGTTGCCGTAAATCCGAACGATGCCGATGCCTGGTACCTGTTGGGTCGAACCAAGTTCAACGAGAGCAACTTCGCCGAATCCATCTCAAGCTTGGAGCGCGCTTTGGCCTTGCACTCAAAATATGTTGAGGCGGAGAACAACCTCGGATTGGCATGGCGCGAATTGAATAACATCGAAAAGGCCAGAGCGGCGTTCCAGTTGGCGATTGAATGGCAGGGAGACCTACCCGTCGACGCGCAGCCGTTCCTGAATCTTGGTGCGCTGCTTGCCGATCAAAATGAATTTGATAAAGCTATCTCATACCTGGAGAAGGCTTCGAGATTGGCCCCGGATAACCCCACCGTTCATGAAGTATTGGGCAAGGTATACATGGGCATGCAAAATTTGCCGAAGGCGCAACGCGAGTTGGAGCTTGGTGTTGCGCTGGCGCCAGACACTTCCAGCCTGCATTTCAAACTCGGCCAAGTCTATCGCAAGCAAGGATTGCGTGAACGAGCGGATCACGAGTTCGAAATATGCTCAAAACTGAGCAGCACGCACTCGTCGACCAAGACTCCAAATCCGCTCTCGCTGAGTCGCCCCGACACTCAGTAATCCTCCTTCCATATGGCCGCCTCCTGGAACGTTTGCAAAGAATATCAATGGACCGATTGAGCAACTCTTCGGCCTTTTGCGGCGAGCCAAGCGCGGTATAGAGCCCGCCCACGGTGTCGAAGAGGCGGGCCTGCACGAGAGGATCGTTCTGCAGCCGCGAGTTGAGCTGTTCAGCGCCGCGATCGAGCAGTTCGCGCGCCGTGACCTTGTCGGCATGGCCAAAGGAAGGATCATTGGCGCGGAAGACATTAACGACGAAGTTGGTCACCTCGTCGGCGGTGCGGGCTTCCTCGCGGGCGCGCCTGGCGAGCACGGCCATGCCGATGGAAAAGCCGAGGATCATGACCAGGAAGAGTGCGACCGCCGTTGTGGCCAATGGATGACGGCGCACCAGCTTGCCGGTGCGGAAGGGCAAGGAATCATCCCGCGCCTGAAGTGGAAACCCGTCGAGAAATCGGCGCGCGTCGGCAGCGAAGTTCTCGACGGAGGCGTAGCGCCGCCCGGGCTCCTTATGCATGGCGACTTTCAAGATGGTGTCCAGATCCCTTTGCTCGTCGCGACGAATCTTCTTCCATGCTCCGCTGCGAGCCGCAGCCAGGCTGGCTCTCAAAGGAACGCTCTCGCAAATGGCTCGTTCCAGGTCCACGGCGCGTGAGCCGGTGATGCGGAAGGGAAGAAGCCCGGTGAGGATTTTAAAGAGCAGAAAGCCGAGCGAGTAGACGTCGGACTGGGTCGTTATGGCTTCTCCGCGTGCCTGTTCGGGGCTCGCGTATTCAGGAGTCATCAGACGTTCCGCAGCGATCGCCTTCAGTGCGGTTAGGCCGCCCGTCAGGCTCTCTTCCCCCTTCAGCAGCTTGGCAATTCCAAAGTCGAGCAGCTTGGGCTCGCCTTGCGCGGTCACCAGAACGTTTTCCGCCTTGATGTCGCGGTGAATAATCAGATTGCGATGGGCGTAGCTGATGGCGTCGGCAATCTTGAGGAAGATGGCGAGCCGCTCGCGAGGGCTCAGGTCTCTCTCCCTGCAATAGACATCGACCGGCGTGCCATCTACAAATTCCATCACCACATAGGGCGTTCCAAATGAGGCGGTACCGCCGTCGAGAAGTCGGGCAATTCCGGGATGTTCCAGTGCGGCCCCGGATCTGCCGCTCCTGACGAAAGCGCTGAACGGTGGAGCGATTAACCAGGTCCGCCTGCATGAGCTTGATGGCCACTTGTTTGCGAAATTCGTCATCGGCGCGGGCAGCCAGGTAGACCGTCCCCATGCCTCCTTCGCCGAGCTTACGCAGAATCTCGTATTGACCGATGCGCTCGCCGGCTTGCAACTCAGTGAGGGAGGCCGTTTCACTGGCAATGACGTCGTCGAGACGCTGACCGTTGTCCTGGCTGGAGAGGATAAGGGACTCGATGCCAATACTCGGGGGTTATCGAAGGCATCGTTCTCACCGTGATTCCATAGGACTAGGGATGTGTTGTACCGCATCGTGAAGGTTGGGGAGACGGCCTGGTCGAACTCGAACGGTAGCACTACAGAACGACACTAGCCGATCCGGACTTTAGTTCATGCTGCAGCCACGCCCGCGCCATCGTCCAGTCACGGCGCACGGTCGCGGGCGAGACCTTGAGAATCACTGCCGACTCTTCGGTGGTGAGTCCACCGAAACAGATCAGGTCTACCAAATGCGCTTTGCGGCCCTCCACTCGCGACAGGCGGTCAAGCGCTTCTCGCGATTGCGCGCCCGAGCGTGGTCGACCAGCACACGCCGCATTTCGCGTGCCGCCATGGCCAGAAAATGGGGGCGGTCCTCAAAGGAAAGGTCGCCGCAGCGAGACGTTTATAGGCCCTCGTGAACGAGAGCAAGTGGGAGAAAGAGTATGCCCTTGTCGCTCGTTACGCATGTGCGAGGAGGCTAAGCGGCGCAGATTCCCATAGACGGCCTTGGCAAGCTCATCGGCTGCCATTTGATCCCCCTGCCGCCATCGCACTCAAAACTCCCGAAGCCCTGGCACTGGACGGAAGCGGCAATCTCTTCGTCGGCGACGGCCAGGGCACAGTAGTGGAGCTCTGGCGGCTCAGCCGGGGGCGGCGCCCTGATCACCATTGACAGCGGCATTCAATTTCCGGAAGCCCTGGCCGTGGACGTGAGCGGA
>JADGNO010000039.1 GCA_017883405.1 Occallatibacter sp.
GCGAAATAGCGGTCTGCCCCCACCGCCAAAAGCCGGTAAATTTCACATAAATCCCTGAAAACCCTTGAAACGATGGGTGAATCCGCGTTATATACAACACTACCGGCACATTTGCCGGATCGCTCTTGTACCTTTCTGACCTCTGGAGGCAGATATGCGTATAGCCGCCCGCTCCAATCTATTGGTTCCCGAGGTTCGCGAGGTCATGGACATCCGCCAGGCTTCTGACTATCTCGGAATTTCGCCAGACACGCTCTACAAGTACGCTTCGGAAGGCTTTGTTCCGGCATTTAAGCTGGACAATCGCTGGCGGTTCAAGCGGTCACGCCTGGATGAGTGGATGGATCGTCAATCTGATCTGCAAGCCGGTGAGCCCGCGGTCGATCCGCATCAGAAAAAGCCCGTAAAATCCGCGATGTAAAAGTCAGGGCTCGGGATACTGAGACAGGAGTGCTCGCTGCCCAGGAATTCTGCTTCCAGGAGTAACCGGCACGCAGTGCAGGTTATGTAATTATTCCAGGCCAGCCCTGATCGAATTAGCTTAGCCGATCTTGAATCCATTCCAGTGAGCTGGCTTGACTCCGCTTAAACCATCATTCGGGGCATAGTTGACAACGACTTCTTTACCGCCGTAACTCTTGCCCGCTTCTATTGAGTTGAAGCTACCAACGGAATCTTCAGCAGGAAAGCTATCGAAGTTTCGCTCCGTATGGGTGGGAATGGGCGCGGTGAAGTTCTCGCTTTCGCGCGTTAATACAGCGTTGATTGCAGTTTCAAGAGGTTCTAAATCAGCGATGCGACGCTTAAGTTCCTCTCTGTCTCTTCCGATTGCGTCGAGCCTCTCTTGTAAGTCCGCGCGAATGTCCCTCATCGTTAACTCCTATTTGTGATTACCCGCGTTAACAGTAAGAACCACACCGAGGGTGTAGGTAAATCCTTCCTAAGTTGCAGAGGGCAAATCATTGTAAATAAACGCCGTAAATTTCTTCACTCTTTTTGATGTTCAGCGATTGCTTGATTTAGGCGACGCATCCACCTGCAAAGCAAAGGGGCGCTCTAAAGAAACACGATCTCCCGCTCCTGCTATTCTTTACCAGTGGACCACTACCGACGCATTGGCGCACTGCGCCGCAAAATAACGCGTGCCGGCCTTTCCGGACTTGTGGTCACCCACCTTCCCGATATCCGCTATATGTCTGGATTTACGGGGTCAAGCGCAGCCCTGGCCGTTACCAGCCGTTCCGTGCGCTTGTTCACCGATGGCCGCTATACCGCCCAGGCTGCCGAAGAGGTTAGCGCTGCCAAGGTCGAAATCGTCTCAGGCCCCCCCGCCGTCGGTGCTGTTCAATGGCTGGCCGCGCAGCCGGGCGCAACCATGGCCGGGTTTGATCCTGCGTGGACTACGGTTGCGGAGTTGGCGCGCTGGAAGGCAGCGCTGCCCAGCTCCCTCCGCCGTTCATTCCTTGCAGCTTTGCCCGCGTCGCTGGTTCAGCAGCTCCGCCGCGTAAAGGACGAAGACGAAATAGCCATCATGGCTGAGGCGGCATTGGTGGGCTGCCGATTATTCGAGCACATGCTCGGTTTCATTCGCCCCGGCCTGCGTGAGATTGAGGTTGCGGCCGAGCTGGAGTACCAGGCCCGCCTGCAGGGAGCTGATGCCATGTCGTTTGAGACCATCGTGGCTTCCGGCGCACGATCTGCGCTTCCGCATGGCCGTGCCAGTGTCTCTCCGCTGCCGCGCAAAGGCTTTCTGACGCTCGATTTCGGTGTTATCCTCAAGGGTTATTGCTCCGATATGACGCGCACCGTTCACCTTGGCAAGCCCGGGAAAGCAGAGCGCGACACGTACAACTCAGTGCTTGAAGCGCAGCTGGCCGGGGTGGCGGCGGTGACTTCAGGCGTAACCTGCGCAGAAGTAGACGAAGCGGCGCGAGCCGTCCTGCGCAGAGACGGATTGGCTGATGCTTTTTCCCATTCGACAGGCCATGGGGTGGGCCTGGAGATACATGAGCAGCCTCGCATTGGTGCGGGGCAGTCGACGAGATTGTTGCCGGGCATGGTCATCACCATTGAACCTGGCGTTTATCTGCCGGGCAAGTTCGGCATTCGCATCGAAGATATGGTTGCTGTAACAGCAACTGGAGGTCAGGTGCTGACCCCCGCACCCAAGGCACTGATCGAACTTTGAAATACCGGGCAAAGCAGTAATTTGTTAACGGGCCCCCAACCAGACGTGGGAGACTTAAAGAACGAATGAAACAACAAGACATTGAAGACCTGAAGCAATTGATTGAATTCCTGAAGGAATACCAGATTGCCGAATTCGACCTTGATCGTGGCGACCTGAAGATCCGGCTTAAATTCAATCAGCAGTCGACGGCCCAGGCGGGCCTTGGAGATCTGGCGCGATTGCTCAGCTCGGCACCGCAAAATGCGGCCTCGGCAGTGTCCGCGGCTGGTCAGGCTGCTGCACCGGCAGCTCCGCAGGCTCCGCAAGAGGATCCTGACGCCGGCCTCCATCTCGTCAAGTCGCCGATTGTGGGCACCTATTACGGCTCACCGTCTCCAGGCGCTGCGGCCTTTGTCGCGCCCGGTGATCGCGTTGAAAAGGGCCAGGTGATCTGCATCGTCGAAGCCATGAAGCTGATGAACGAGATCGAGTCTGACGCATCTGGCGAAATCGTCAAATGCCTGGTCACCAACGGTCAGCCCATCGAATTCGGGCAGCCCCTCTTTTCAATTAGGCTGAGTTAGATCGATCAGCAGTGTTCACCGAGCTTGCCTCGCTCAAAGGGTAGGAATGTTTCGTAAAGTTCTGGTTGCCAATCGTGGCGAAATTGCTTTGCGCGTTTTGAATGCGTGCAAGGAACTCGGCATACGTACAGTCGCGGTTTACAGTGAAGCCGACCGCAACTCCCTGCACGTCCGTTTTGCCGACGAAGCTATTTGCATTGGTCCTCCCCGCCTGAGCGAGAGCTACCTGAATGTGCCCGCCGTTATTTCTGCCGCTGAGATTGCGGACGTCGAAGCCATCCATCCTGGCTACGGCTTGCTGAGCGAGAATGCCAACTTCGCTGAGGTTTGCCGCGCTTCCAATATCAAGTTCATTGGACCGCCGCCTGAAGTTACCCGCCTGATGGGCGAAAAAGAAAAAGCTCGCCAGGCGATGAAAAAGGCCAAGGTTCCCATTCTGCCCGGATCAGACGGCATTCTCTCCAGCGTGGAAGAAGCGCAGGAGTGGGCAAAAAAGGTTGGGTTCCCGGTCATTCTTAAAGCCAAAGCGGGCGGCGGCGGGCGCGGCATGAGAATTGTGCGCTCTGAAGACGAGTTGCCAAATCTGTATCACGCCGCCAATACGGAAGCTGCAAACGCATTCGGCAACGGCGAACTGTACATGGAAAAGTTCATCGAGAACCCGCGCCACATCGAGTTCCAGATGCTGGCCGATGAACACGGCAACGTTGCATCGCTGTTTGAGCGCGAGTGCTCCATCCAGCGCCGCCACCAAAAGCTGATTGAAGAAGCGCCATCGCTGCAGGTGACTCCCAAGCTTCGCGATGAGATCGGCCGCACGCTTTGCCGCTGTCTTTCTGAGATCGGTTATCAGAATGCCGGCACTGTTGAATTCTTAATGGACGCTGAACGTCATCTCTACTTTATTGAGATGAACACGCGCATCCAGGTGGAGCATCCAGTCACAGAAGCGATCACCGGCGTCGACATGGTGAAGGCGCAGTTGCGCATCGCTGGTGGTGAGCGTCTGGATGCGATACTTCCGTCGAAGCTTGAGATTCGCGGTCACGCCATCGAGTGCCGCATCAACGCTGAGCACCCCAGAAAATTTACTCCCTCTGCCGGCCAGATCTCGGTGTTCAACGTGCCCGGCGGCAACGGTATTCGCGTTGACACCGCGCAATATGCTGAGGGAGTTATTCCGCCGTACTACGACTCGCTGATTGCCAAGCTCATTGCCTACGGCCTCACACGCGACGAAGCCATCGCCAAGATGGAACGCGCGCTGAGCCAGTTTGTGGTGCAGGGTATCGAAACCTCCATCAGTCTCCATCAGGAGATATTCAAGGATCAGGCATTCCGCGAAGGCGAGTTCGATACCGGCTTTATGGAGCGCTTTCTCGCCGCAAGAACTGAAGTTGCCAAGTAATCACCTTCCAGACTTATAGCAGCGCTTCCTCGCTTTACGCGTGTTGTTGGGCCGTGTAACAATCGTTCTCATTCCTTCGCTAAGGCCGGTTCAAAACACAATCGAGGATTGCATGAGTACGTTCGATCGCGGAAGATCTCTGCGCGACAAGGGGATTGTCTTCTTTGTGTCCCTCGCATTATTAAGCGCGATGAGTGCGGCGCAAAGCACAGTTGACTGGCCCGCCTACAACGGCCAGCTTGAGGCCGATCATTACTCGCATCTTGCCCAGATCAATCGTGCCAACGTGCATGGGCTCAAGACGGCGTGGACTTTCGACACCGGCGAGAAGGGTGATATTCAGGACAACCCTCTGATCATAGGCGGCACCCTTTTTGCCTACACGCCCACGCAGAAAGTCATTGCGCTCGACGCCGCAACCGGAAAGCTGAAATGGAAATTCGATTCCGGCATTGAAGGCCGCCAGCCTGCGCGCGGCCTCTCTTATTGGACCGACGGAAAAGATGAGCGCATTTTTGCCGGCGTGATGAATTTTCTTTACTGCCTGAACGCGCACACAGGTCAGCCAGTTTCAGATTTCGGCGAAGACGGCCGTATCGATCTGCGCAAGGGCGTAGCCGAGTTTCGCGGCGAAGATTATCAAAAGCAATCCATCGCACTCACCAGCCCCGGCGTCATCTACAAGGATCTGATCATCGTCGGCGGCCGCAATCCTGAAACGCATCCATCTCCACCGGGCGACATTCGCGCCTTCGATGTACATACCGGCGCTCTGCGCTGGTCGTTTCATACGATTCCCCATCCCGGTGAGCCGGGATACGAAACGTGGCCTGCCGATGCGTACAAAACAGCGGGCGCGGCGAACAACTGGACCGGCATGTCGCTCGATGCTGCGCGCGGCATTGTGTACGTTCCC
>JADGNO010000226.1 GCA_017883405.1 Occallatibacter sp.
CGGGAAACAACGTACCCTGATTCCGTCCTTCGCCTCGAATGTAGCCCATGAATGAAGATAACCTTTCTTCTCCATAGTCAAATTCACATTTATTCCCGGGAATCAAAAGAGTTTCGTAACAGCCTCTTCAGGCTGCTGAATCATCGCTGGAGTGCAGTCAGGCCTTCAGGCCAGGGCGCTCCAACAAAGCATGATTTCCAGATTGCCAGTTTCAAGCGCGCGTGTGATAGTCCGACCATGCCGCTTGCAGCATAGCCGCGGCCTTCTTAGCGGGAACCTTGCGTGTGGGATCCGCCTTCTGGTTTTTGTAAAGAACCCACGCAGTGAAGACACTAGAAACGCCAAAGATATATAGAGCCAGTCGAGACATACTCCTCCTCCTCCACATTCCCGACTTCGATGCTCAATTTGCGAAGTGAGATGCAGCTGCTTGAAATATGTTTGCCGTGCATCTGTGCGGCGTGTTTCTTGGCTGCCCGCTAAGGTCGATATGGGCCGCCTGGCACTCCCCATCCCCACTTGGGCATCGGAGTCGCTGCATCGAGCGCAACGCCATCTGGCAGCGCAGCGTTCACCACCGCAAGCCTCGATCCCCATTCCAGATATGCCACCATTGCAGAGCGAAACTCAGGATCAGCCGGCACACCCACCTCGTCCGCAGTGCTCAGCAGCAACTGAACCCAGCGCTGCCTCTTCTCTTCGGTGATCGGTTTGCCAACATGTTGCCGGAACATGGTTGCATGGCCGCCTCGCTCCTTTGAGTATTCAGACGGTCCGCCCAAAACTTCGGCAATAAACATTGCTACGCGATGCGGGTGGTCCGGAGCCATTTCCGCAAAAAGATCGCGCAGTAAATCGTCCTGCAGAACGCGCTCGTAAAATCGCGAAAACAATTTTTCGATTGCCGGCATGCCGCCAATCCATTCGTAGAGGGTGGGGACTGCGTCGTTTGCCATCGGACTCCTTTAGTTCCAATAGGCTATTCGATAACAAGCATTCAAGAAAGATACATACCTTTTAGCGCCCTTGGGCCCGTTGGCCAAATAAATATCGGGAGACAAAAAACGAAACCGGCCCATAAAGAGCCGGTTCCTTGGATCAACGCAGAAATCTACTTGAACAAACGCGGAGCGAAGTCCTTCAGATCGCGGCGCCAGGTCTGCCATTCATGTGCAGTGCCAGGCGACTCGTAAAAGATATGTTGCACCTTGCCGTCTTCCAGCAGCTTGTTAAAGCCCTGTATTCCGGTTCTCATCTGCGCGGGCTCTTCAGTTCCAACGCCGATCCAGAGCAGATGAACGCGCTTTGCAAATGCCGCCGGGTCAGCCATCGCACCGTCGTACATGGTTTTAAGATCCGGTGCCGGTCCACCGCGCATTGACATGCCGCCCGCGCCGCTGAAGCCGCCGATATACGAGAACGTGTCGAGGTGATTGAACGTGACCACGAACGTCTGCATGCCGCCCATTGAAAGTCCCGCCATCGCGCGATGATCGCGATCGGGAACGGTGCGGAACGTTTTGTCGATGTAGGGAATCAGCGCCTTGGTTACGTCCTCGTCAAATGTAGTCATCATCTGCTGCATGGCTTGCATCATGCCAGGACCGCCCATCGGGCCGCCGGGTTGAGCAGTTGCCTGGCCGGCGCGCCGCGCGTAGCCGTTCGCCATTACGATGATCATCGGCTTGGCGCTCTTGCTGGCAATCAGGTTATCGAGGATAAAGTTGACGTTCCCCTGCTTGGTCCAGCCGGTTTCGTCTTCGCCGCCGCCATGCTGCAGATACAGCACCGGGTAGCGCGCAGCCTGATTCTTGTCGTAATCGGGTGGCGTATAAACCAGCGCATGACGCCAGCTACTAGTCACGCTGGAGTTGTACCAGACCTCGCGAACCTGGCCGTGCGGAACATCCTGCGGCAAATAGTAAGTCGCGCCCGCTTCCGGCACTTCAACCGCGCTGGCATCCTTGCTGCCGCCGTAGAAGGTATGGCTACCCGGATCGTTGACGTCGATGCCGTCGATGTTGATTGCGTAGTAATGAAGGCCGGGAGCCTGCGGAGGTGTCGTAACGGTCCAAAATCCGTCCGCCTGCTTCTCCATGTCCATCTTCGGACCGCTCCAGAAATTGACCTTTACCTTGGTGGCGTCCGGAGCTTTGATCCTCACCTGCACCCGCGAGGCGCTGTCGACGCGGGGATATTGCGCATCCAGAACGTTGGTACTGGCGGGCTGAAAGTTGCCCTCCTGCGCATAGCAGAGACTTGCGACCATCAATCCAACCATTCCAACCAGTTTCATCTTCATCTGTGTCACTCCTCGTATAGCAATCCTGACCGCGATTTTCTCCGCGGGATGTGCTCGTTTCCTGGCCTGTTAAGCCATGCGAATACTACAGGTTGTGAATCTGCTCAGGGAAGCTGCATTTTTCCAGCCATTACATCGATTTATTAGATATATTTGCGGGGGGCGAAAACGGTCGATTTCAGACGTTCCCGGCAATCCAAACCGGGTTGCCCGGTTTAGCTTGTCGCTGCGGAAAGCGCCTCTGTATAGTGGAATCGTTTACAGAAAGAGATGCTGAGGAGAATGCGAAAACTTTTCGGCCCGTTGGCTTTATCGTTCGCGTGCCTTGCTTTGTCCCCGCACGTTTTCGCGCAGGCGCAGACTGAGGTACCTCCCGTAGTTCCCGGCGCCAAGCCCGTCTTGGTCGATCGCATCAAGGTCCACGGAAAAGCCCTCGAAGGCAATCTTGAAGGAGACGCCGCAGATCGCGACGTGCTCGTCTTTCTGCCGCCAAGCTATCAAAAAGAAAAAAATCGGCGCTATCCAGTGGTTTATGCGTTACACGGCTACTCGATAGGCGCCGAGCAGTGGAGCCACGAAATTCACGTTCCTCAGACCATCGAGGGCGCCTTTGCCCAGGGCGCGCGAGACATGATCGTCGTGCTGCCGGATTCGAAAACGCTTCACAACGGATCAATGTACGCGAGTTCCCTAACCACCGGCGATTTTGAAAAATTTATTTCGCAGGAGCTGGTGCCCTACATTGACGCGCATTACCGCACCTTGCCGAACCGCGCCAGCCGCGGACTGGTTGGCCACTCCATGGGAGGCTACGGCGCATCGCGCATCGGCATGAAGCATCCCGATGTCTTCGGAAGTCTGTACATCATGAGCCCCTGCTGCATGTCGCCTCAGACTGCGGCGTTCGCAAACAAAGACGTCGCCGCCAGCATTGAAGCGGTTAAATCGCCGTCAGAATCGGCAAGCCTGCCGTTCATTCCGCGAGTGTATCTGGCCATGGCGGCTGCGTTCTCGCCCGATCCCAAAAATCCACCGCTGTATTTTGATCTGCCGGTCAAGAATGGCGAACCGCAGTCGGAGATCGCGGCCAAGTGGGCGGCCAACGCGCCACTGGCCTTTATCGACCAGTACATCGGCAATTTACGGCAGTATCACGCCATCGCAATCGATGTAGGCGATCAGGATGGCTTGCGTTTTGACACCATCAAGCTGCATAACATTCTCGATACTTACGCCATCGCCAATAGTTTTGAGATCTATCACGGCACGCACACCAGCGTTGTCGCAGATAGGTTCCAGAATCATGTCATGCCGTTTTTCAGCAAGAACCTGTGCTTTCAGGCGAGCTGCCAGTAAGCACGCATCAGCAGGAGATTAGCAATGATCAATCGTTCGCGTCGCAGTTTTCTCAAGACCAGTGCCGGCGCTGCCGGCCTGACTCTCGTCGGTCAATCGGCTCTCACCAAAGCTTTGTACGCGGACACTTCCGAGCACCCCGCCGGAAAGCTCGAACCATTTCCGCTGAATTCTGTGCGCCTGACCGCCGGAATCTTCAAGGAGCAGGAGGAGCTGAACTCGCGTTATCTCGATTCGCTCACGGCCGATCGCCTGTTGCACACGTTCCGCCTCACCTCCGGCATCACATCCACTGCCACTCCGTACAAAGGCTGGGAAGATCCAACCTGTGAATTGCGCGGCCACTTCGCCGGTGGGCACTATTTGTCGGCCGTGGCGCTTGCCTCCGCTGGATCAGGCAACACTGACCTGAAGAACCGTGGCAATGAAATGATTGCAGGGCTCGATGCCTGCCAGAAGAAGAATCCGTCGGGTTACCTGAGCGCCTATCCCACCGATTTGTTTGAGCACCTGGCTGAAGGAAAGCCAGTGTGGGCGCCCTTCTACACTTATCACAAGATCATGGCCGGCCTGCTCGATATGTACACGCTGACCGGCAACACTGACGCCCTGCGAGTTGCCGAAGGCATGGCGCGCTGGGTGGGCGAGTACTTTACCGGCATCAGCAACGATCAGCGCCAGCGGATGTTGCGCGTTGAGTACGGCGGCATGAATGAAGTTCTAGTGAACCTCGCCGCCGTCACAAAGAAGGATCGCTATCTTGCTACGGCGCATCTGTTTGAGCAGCCCAACTTCCTCGATCCTCTCGCCAGCCGCCGCGATGAGCTGACTGGATTGCACGCCAACACACACGTTCCCAAAATCATTGGCGCAGCGCGAATGTATGAGGTTACCGGCGATCGCCGCTATCAGCAGATCGCCGAGTACTTCCTTGAAGAAGTGCTCACCGCGCGCAACTACGTCATTGGCAATACGAGTCTCGACGAACACTGGAAGACGCCCGCAGGTCACCTCGAAGGAACACTGGGCTGGACGAATGCCGAGTGCTGCGTGGCCTACAACCTGATGAAGCTCCAACGCCTGGTCTTTGGCTGGACAGCGGATGCGCGCTGGATGGATGAGTACGAGCGTGCATTGTTCAACTGCAGACTCGGTACGCAGGACGCGCAGGGCATGAAGCAGTACTTCTTCCCGCTCGCGGCCGGATACTGGCGCGCATACCACTCGCCGGAAGAGTCGTTCTGGTGCTGCACTGGAAGCGGCGTTGAAGATTTCGCCAAGTTTGCAGACACCATTTACTTCCGCCGCGACAGCGATGTGTATGTAAATCAGTTCATCGCATCCACGCTGGATTGGAAAGACGAAGGCTTCGGCATCGAGCAGGTCACCAAGTTTCCTGAAGAGCAGGGAACAACGCTCAAAATCAAATCCACGCGCCCAGGTGTTCGCACAATTCACGTGCGCATTCCAAGCTGGACGAAAGATGCCGAAATCAAAATCAACGGTCACTCGCTTGAGGCCGTTGCTGATCCTGGCTCCTATCTCGCAATCAAGAGAGCGTGGAAAGACGGAGACACCATCAGCGTCAGCTTGCCGATGATCCTCCGCCAGGAGCCGCTGCTCGGTGATGAGTCCGTCACTGCCGCGCTTTATGGCCCCCTGGTATTGGCTGCCGATCTGGGAGCAGGTCCTGCGGATGGCCCGATGAAAATCATTCACGGCCGTCCCACCATCCCCGGAAAAGAGCTGCCGCCGCCCGATGCCCTGCCGAAGATTGCAGCGGGACCCGACGTGAAGACAGATCAGTGGGTTCAGACTGATTCGAAATCCGACATTCGCTTCAGCGTATCCGGCGAAGGAAAGAAATACGACGTAATGCCGATGTACCGTATCCGCGATCAGAAGTATTCGGTCTATTGGCAATCGCCCAAAAAGGGCGCCTAGTCCCTGATGCGCCGGCCCGTGGTTCGTCTGAATCCGCGCCGGCGCAATCGTTCTCCATTTTCGATACGCAGATGAAACTCAAGATCCCCTTTCAAGCGTCTTGAAGAATATCTCCACCAGTGCACTTTCCCCAGTGAAAGGTACAGTCATGATGCGATCCGGCTCGTTTTATTTTGCATTGGCGCTTATGTGTACTGTTGCAGCAGCGCAGTCCGACACATGTAAAGACCTGGCCAGCCTCAAGGTTGACGGTGTTGAGATTACGAATGCCGTGCTCGTACCGGATGGCGCCCAAATACCGGGACCGGGAGGTAGCCTTGCTGCAAAACTGCCGGCCCACTGCCGTGTCGACGGCGTGATGCATCGCCGCAAGGGCGTTGGTGGACAGGACTTTGGGATTGGGTTTCAATTGTCGTTGCCTGAAGCAGCGGCCTGGAACGGGGACATGATGATGCAGGGCGGCGGCGGGGGCAACGGCGTCATTAGCTATCCCGCTGGAGCCCAATACGCCGGGCGAAGGTCGGGCCTGGCTCGCGGGTTCGCTGTCGTCAGCACAGATACAGGACACAAAGCGAAAAGCGGTGCATTTGATTTCAGCTTTCAGAAAGATCAACAGGCTGCTCTTGATTTTGCGTATCAGGCCAACGCTGAAGTTGCAGAGCTCGCCAAGCAGATCATCGCGCGCTATTACGCAAAACCCGCTTCGTATTCATACTTCGTGGGCTGCTCCACCGGCGGTCGCGAGGGCATGATTCTTTCGCAGCGCTTCCCAACCGAGTTCAACGGAATCGTCTCAGGCGATCCTGCCATGCGCACCGGACTTTCAAATCTCGCCATCAGCAAGTGGATTCCGGTGGCCTATAACCAGGCTGCTCCGAAAGACGAGTCGGGAAAACCGCAAATTGAAAAACTGCTCAGCGATGTGGATCGCAAGCTCTTTATGGATTCGCTGCTGAAAAAGTGTGACGCTCGTGACGGCGTGGCCGACGGCATGATTTTCGATCCAATGGGCTGCGACTTCGATCCCAATGAGATTGCCTGCAAGCCCGGTCAGACCGAGTCCTGCATTGCACCCGCCGCAGCCGCTGCTATTAAGAAAGCATTCTCCGGTCCGAAAAACTCTTATGGCAGGCAGGTGTATCCGGGCTTTCTGTACGACTCCGGCATCGCCCTCGCTGGGCCAGTTCCCGGCCTGCTCGCGATGCACTCCGGCGGCATATTCGGCGCCTATCCCACGTCGACAGAAATAGACGTCGACAAGGAAGCGCTGAGTGCTTCTGATCCCCTGGTCGAACCTGCGTCGACAAATCTGTCTACCTTCTCCGGCAATGGCGGCAAGCTGATCTTCTTCCATGGCGATAGTGATCCGTGGTTCTCGCCGCTCGACACCCTGCAGTATTACCAGTCCCTTGGCCCCGCCAACGGCGGCGCAGACAAAGTGGCGCAGTGGAGCCGCATCTTTCTGGTGCCGGGCATGACGCACTGTGCCGGCGGCCCGTCCCTCGATCAGTTCGACATGCTGGGCGCAGTGGTCAACTGGGTAGAAAAAGGAATCGCACCCGATTCTGTGAACGCAACGGGCAAGGCATTCCCTGGCCGAAGCCGCCCCCTGTGTGCCTATCCCGCCCACGCCCAATACCTCGGAAATGGAAACACTGAAGACGCCACGAATTTCCGCTGCCAATAAAGGAGCCTGCTTGAGCTTTACAACGAGCTTCAAATCTACGATCTCGAAATATTTTTTTCTCGCAATTACCGCCGCCTTCCTGCTGACGCCGAACCAGCGCGCCTTTGCGCAGCCAACGCCCAACGCGGCTCCCGGGCCGTTTCCCGGTTTTCCGTCTATTCCGAAAGAGCCGCCATTTGTTGCCGTCATCTTCGGCGACAACATGGTGCTGCAGCGTGGCAAGCCCAATACCATCTGGGGATTTTCCGATCCCGGTGATACGATTCGCGTTGAGATTGGCGACAAATCCGCAACCGGCACCGCAGGCCCCGATCGCCGCTGGCAGGTAAAGATTGATCCACCCGCGCCCGGCGGCCCCTACACCGTCAAGATCAGCGGCAAGCAAACCGTCGAGCTGCATAACGTCCTTGTAGGCGACGTGTGGCTGTGCGGCGGCCAGTCAAACATGGGCCTGTCGCTCCGTTCGGTCAATAACGCCGACGAAGAAATCAAGGCGGCAAACTTTCCTGAGATTCGTTTCTTCGAAGTGTTCGGCCACTCCACCTATCACCACAACGACCTCATCGGCGGTAACTGGAACACAGTCTCGCCTGAAACGGCTGCGCGTGTATCCGCGGTGGGCTACTTCTTTGCGCGCAAGGTTCAGCAGGAGATCAACATTCCCATCGGCCTGGTCGTCGATGCGGTCGGCGGTACGCCTGCGGAGTCATGGACCAGCGCCGATTCACTTCGCAAACTGCACGACTTCGATGTTCCACTTGCGGAGCTCGACCGGCTAGCCGCGGAGAACGGTCCCGAATACGGCAACTACATCATGCACTGGTACGACCGTTACGACATCGGCATGAAAGACAACTGGGCCGCGCCCACACTGGACGATTCCGACTGGAAGCCGGTCACCATTCCCGGCGGATTCGCGGAGCTCGGCGTGCCCGATACACCCGCGCTCGCTTACTTCCGCAAAGAAATCGATCTGCCCGATCCGCTTCCGCCGGGCCGCGCCATGATGTTCCTCGGCTCCATCGAGCGCATGGACACCGTGTACGTTAACGACACGTCCGTTGGCGGCAGCTCGTGGGTCGAGAATCCGCGCGTCTACTTTATGCGCCCCGGCATGTTGAAGCCGGGCAAGAACATCATTACCATTCGCGTTTTAAAAACCAAGCCCGATGGCGGATTCCTCGGCAAACCTGAAGAGCTGCACCTTGTGCTCGGCGACCGCTCAAGCATTCCGCTGGCCGGCCGATGGAAAGGAAAAATCAGCGTCGATGCGCGCCCACCGCAGCCGCTGCCGATCGCATGGGAAAACTGGCCCGTCATGCCTGCTGTGCTCAATCAGGGCATGCTTCAACCCATTGCGCCGCTCTCAATCGCCGGAGCCATGTGGTACCAGGGCGAGCAGAACTCGCCGCGCGGCTACCAGTACCGCAAAATTCTTCCGGCCATGATTGCCGACTGGCGCAAGCTCTTCGCGCAGGGAGATTTCCCCTTTTACATCGTTCAACTGCCTGCGTTCAAGCATCGCAGTGCCACGCCAGTCGACGGCGACGAGTGGACTGAAACTCGCGAGTCGCAGGCCATCGTAGCTGCGACGGTTCCCAATACATGCCTCGCCGTCACCATCGACACAGGCGACCCGGACAATATTCACGCCAAAGAAAAGCTGCCCGTAGGTGAGCGCGTTGCCGCATGTGCGCTGGCCGGGTACTACGGCAAAAAAGTTGCGTATGCTGGACCAACCCTCAAATCGGTTGACCGGCTCCCCGACTCAATCCGCATCCGCTTCTATCACACCGATGGCGGCCTGGTGGCAAAGGGAGACAAGCTCGGAGAGTTTTCTGTAGCCGGCGATGACCACAAATGGTACTGGGCCGACGCCCGCATTGAAGGCGACACGATTGTGGTTTCATCGCCATCGGTGCCACACCCCAAAGAGGTGCGTTACGCCTGGCAATCGAACCCGTTGGCAACGCTCTATAACGGCGCAGGTTTGCCGGCCACACCCTTCCGCTCCGACAACTGGCCTGAACTGACACAGAGCGCAAGACCGTACTGAAACGACGAGTGGCCGACGTCGGGCAAATCTCACTCATCCACCAACTCTGGGTGCCCCAGGTCCCGCTTCTGGGACCTGGGATACCACTACAGTTCGGCAGGTGGCCCTGGTCCGGGAGATGTTAATTCAAATACCAATTCTGGGTGCCCCAGGTCTCCTTAGAGACCTGGGAAAGCGCGGCTCTCCATATGGCGCGTTCGGTCACCGCGCAACTATCCCGCAACGATGTAGGATGCTGGCATGACCGAGGGGCTAGTCAGATACCACCAGGCCGCATGCTTCCACTTCATCACGTTTAGCCGCTACCGTCGGCTCCCATACCTTGGCACGCCGGCGGCGCGCGGCCTCTTCGAGCGGCCTCTTGAGTCGATGCGCACGCGGTATCAGTTTGTCGTATGCGGCTACGTCGTAATGCCGGAGCATGTTCACCTGCTGGTCAGCGAGCCGAAAAGAGCGTTACTCTCGAAAGCAATCCAGGCGCTCAAGCTTTCGGTCTCAGTTCAAAGCAGGCAGCGACCGTTCTGGCAGGCGCGGTACTACGACTTCAACGTGCACAATGAGGAAAAAAGGGTAGAGAAGCTCAGGTATATGCATCGCAATCCGGTGAAGCGAGGTTTGGTGGAAAGGCCGGAAGACTGGGAGTGGTCGATTTTTCGCCACTATGCAACAGGGGTGATTGGTACAGTCGAGATCGAAAGTCAATGGACTGCCACCCGGCGCGGAAGCGAATTTCCCCAGTATTTTCGCTACTCTGAAAGGGCCGGTTAAGGCCGGCGGTCTCCCATGTCTCAGAATCGAGACATGGGGCACCCACTGTTATTGAACTAGTGGGATGTGGGCCACCCGCCAATCCTCCACAATGAACGTTTCATTCCGTACCGAGGTGATGGACCGATCACTCAAGATCAAATAGTGATAACCCAAAAGAGTGGTGATGGATGGGTATCACCCGCTAATGGAGCGTACCTCATCCTGGCGGAACATAACGAATCCAGCAAGAGGTATCTGGACTTTATGGTGGGGGATGCGAAGCATTTTTGATCCCGTTTCACCGGTAAAGAACGCGATATTGAATCAGAATTTTTGCGCACAATTCAGGGAAGATATGCTTGAAGGCTCAGCGCCGGCGTTCACAGTTTCACAAAACGCATGTACCAGCTTTTGAGGCATTCGAGTGTACTTATAGCTACACTCCGGCGGGCCCCAAAAAGGTCCACAACGCGCAATCCAGTTCACTTTTCTTTTGAGGACGACCGACACGAATTAGGGAGCGAGCTTTAGCCTTGAAAAGGCTCTCCGGCTTGCCGCTGGCCGGGGATTCTCTCTCCACCTATTGATGGAGCTCACGCTCACTCGAATGACTCAAGACACAATACCAGGGAGCTCGTACTCTAAGAATGTCTCCCGTACTAAGTTCAAGTTTGCCTTCGGGTGGCGCCCTTGAGTAAGGCGCCACCCATTTTCCTTTTTGGGGCTAAATCCTTCGTAACTAGCGGGTCAAAATAACATACTTCCGCCCTGCGTAAAGACGGAACCCCGGGCCCTGATCGGGCAGAATCTGCAACGGCGTCGGCCGCTGAAGCCCAGGATCATTTGAATAGGGCACAGACAAAACATCGTGTGCACCCAGGTCGGTCACAATAAACTTGTCACCCGCAACGAACCCCACGCCATAAGCCCCCGCCGCTAGCTTATGCCCGCCAATTTCGATGGGAGCTTCCGCAATCAGATAGGCCTGGTACTTGGCCGCAATTCCGGTCGAGTATCCGCTGGTATCAACCATGCTCACCAGCACATAGAAGCCGTCGGGATACTTGATACCACCCGAGTTGCGCTGCTGCGTCGATGCAACCTGTCCACGATAGAAGACGGTAGCGGGCAAAAGCTTCTGCATATCTGCAGGTTTCAATACCGTTGCGCTTCCCTGCGCGAAAGCGTTCATCGACACGGCCGAAAGGCCAGCGGTCAGCGCCAAACCTGCCAGTAATTTCAATCCTTGCCTCAATTGCATCTTCAATCCTCCTGTTGCGATTTACCCAAGAAGTATATCGCC
>JADGNO010000227.1 GCA_017883405.1 Occallatibacter sp.
CGGGCAGCCCGGTCTCGCGCGCGAGGCGGCCGAGGATGCGCGTGCCCTCTAGCAGACCGGGGCCGCGATAGCTCTTTACGCTGGTTCGGTTGGCGTTGTCGTAGCTGGCTTTAAAGATGAAGGGGACGGCAAGGTCCGACGTGATGCGCTGCAGCGCGTCGGCCATGGTTCGCACGTGGTGTTCACTCTCAATAACGCACGGACCGGCGATGAGAAAAAGCCGGCCCGCACCCACGTGCACTGGACCAATTTCGAACGATTGACTCACACAGGGATTCTACGGCAAAAGCCGCATTATCCGCTGTGGTACTACTTGGTTAAAACAGCCTCAGACTGGCCTTGCAGCTCCTCGGAATGCGTCCGCGACCATTGCCAGAGCGCACGTTCCAGAGCATGCAGCGGCGATGGAGCAGGCAGGTCACCCTGCGGCGTGACAATGCCGCACTCGGCCAGATGTTTCAACGCATTGTTGTACTCGGTGTAGAAGTGGACGTCATGACGCGCATGACCGAGCGCCTCAAGAGCGCGAAAGTCGAGAACGGCGTAACGCTCAGGGTAGATGGCCGACATGACAGCCGAGGCAATGGCAATATCGACGCCGCGCAATGAAACGAGAGCGTTGACGGCGTCTTCTGTTGAGGCATTGGGCGAGGCTGCAATAGCCAATGCGCTGCGAATGCTCTCATTGCTGTTGCCAATCAGGTAATGAACCATTCTTTCCGATTTCCAGCGGACGATGGTTTCGAGGTTGCCGAGCGTATGTTCGCCGGCACGGATAGAAGCTCCTGCATCATAAGCCGCTGCTTCAAGCTGACGTTCACGTTCACCGGCTTCTTGCCAGTAACTGTCGGCCAGCTCCTGAAGCTCCATTTCCGCGGGCTGAAGCTGAAAGTACGACATGATTTTCTATTCCTCCATACAATACAAAACTCCCAAACTCTAGGCCGGGCGTGGGGCATTGTCAATAGCGTGCGGGGCACTTGGAATACCACTTTGCGGGAAGGCAGATTAAAGTGTTCAAACTTGGCAATCCGCGGTTTCAGTTTGGGCGATGCCGCCAGAATACCAGTCTGGAATCATCGTATTTTTCTCAGTCAAAATGGGCCCCGCTGGAGCACGAAAGGGACCCGGAAAAAGCGCAGAATTTGCCTGTCTGAGACCTTTTTTGGGGGGGATGAATCTATCAAAGCTTCATGGATTCATAGTCTTGCGATTCCTGCGAAGCTAATCGGCCCGAATCCAGAAAGTGACGAATCGCGGACTCTATTTCCGGCCGACTTCTCTTCCTGATATTACGCTTCCGCCGATGAAGGGTGTGCAATTGGCACCTTGGACCGCACAGCGGTCCAAGGCGCATCTTGATGGGTTCTCCAGCCGCAGAAATTGATCAGGTGAAAGTTGCAATTGCATGCGATCAGCATTTTCGGCGGCGGCGCGAGTCTATTCCGCCGTTTTACGTGGGCTCAGGCAAAATTGGCCTATTGCTCCGTGATCGCCCGCTGCTCCCGCTCAGCCGTTAATGCATTCTGTGAGCTATTGGATCACTTGTTCGGAAATCCGCGATTCTGATTGCAGCCGCACATTGCGGTTCTTGTAACTTGCGACTATGAACTCGCGGAAGAGCGGGTGCGGCTCCAGCGGCTTGGATTTGAATTCAGGATGGAACTGGCAGCCGAGGAAGTAGGGGTGGCTCGGGATCTCCACAATCTCAACATATGTTGAGTCGGGAGTGGTGCCGCTGAGTTTCAAGCCGCCGCCTGTTAGCAGTGCTTCATACTCGCGATTGAATTCGTAACGATGGCGGTGGCGCTCGCTAATCTCCGTGGCTCCACCGTATGCTTTCGCGGCCAGCGAATCCTCCTGCAGGATGCAGGTCCACGCGCCCAGTCGCATGGTGCCGCCCATCTCTTCAACGCCCAGCAGCTCGCGGAGTTTATAGATAACGCGGTGCTGCGTGGCCGGATCGAACTCACTGGAGTTTGCGTCTTTAAGGCCGCACACGTTGCGCGCAAACTCAATGCAGGCCGTCTGCATGCCGAGGCAGATACCGAAGTAGGGCACATTCTTTTCGCGCGCGTATCGAATGGCGTTCAGCATTCCCTCGATGCCGCGCTTGCCAAAACCGCCGGGAACCAGGATGCCATCGAAGCCTTCCAGTTGCGTTTCGTAGCTGCGATCTTCGGGCGTCTTCGATTCAAGACCCTCTGCTTCAATCCAGGTAACCTTGAGTTTGAGGTTTTGCGAAACAGCGCCGTGGGTGAGCGCTTCATTAAGCGACTTGTAGCTGTCTTCGTATTCCACATACTTGCCCACGATGGCGATGGAGACTTCGTCTTTGGGGTGGTAGCAGCGATCGACGAGATCCTTCCAGCGGGTGAGGTCCGCTTCGGGTGCGTCTCTGTGGAGGTACTTCAGGATCAGGGAGTCAAGGCCTTCATCGGCAAAACGAAGAGGAACTTCGTAGATGGACGGTACCGTGGTGGCGCCGATGACAGCGCGCTCTTCGACGTTGCAGAAGGCGGCGATTTTCTGCTTCATTTCGCGGCCCAGCGGGCGATCAGAACGGCAAAGCAGGATGTCGGCCTGGATTCCGATGGAGAGCAACTCCTTGACCGAGTGCTGGGTGGGCTTGGTCTTCAGCTCTTTTGCGGCGGCGATGTACGGCACCAGCGTGAGATGCACAAAAAGCGTGTTCTCGCGGCCCAGTTCCTGGCGCATCTGGCGAATGGCTTCAAGGAACGGCAGCGACTCGATGTCGCCAACTGTGCCGCCGATTTCGACGATGGTGACGTCAGCTCCGTTGGCCGAGACCTTGCGCATGGCGTTTTTAATTTCATTCGTGACGTGCGGGATAACCTGGACGGTCTTGCCCAGGTAGTCGCCGCGGCGCTCTTTAAGGATGATCTGTTCGTAGATGCGGCCGGTGGTTAGATTGTTATCGCGCGAGAGCGGCGCGTGCGTAAAGCGCTCGTAGTGGCCCAAGTCGAGATCGGTTTCCGCACCGTCGTCGGTGACAAAGACTTCACCGTGCTGGAACGGAGACATGGTGCCGGGGTCAACATTAAGATACGGGTCAAACTTCATCATGTTGACCCGTAACCCGCGGCTCTCAAGCAGGCATCCGATGGATGCTGCGGCAAGACCCTTGCCTAAACTGGACACAACTCCGCCAGTCACAAAGACGTACTTTGCCGACATCGATGCAACCTCACTTTTTAGTTGTTGTGGTTGGACGTACCTGGTGGGCACAATCAAGTATGTCAGAGTTTGAGGCGCGAAGAAACCGGAAAATGGTACAGCTTGAGGAAAAGCCCGTCGTTTTCCTCATCTAAGCGTCTGTTTTTGTTGCCGTTGGACCAGCATCAAACTGGAATGGATGTAGACTGCGTGTGACAGGATTGAGGCGGCAGTGACGGATCGAATTCTGGTTCAGAAGACAGACATTACCACCCTGGCAGTCGATGCTATTGTGAACGCGGCCAACTCGACTCTACTGGGCGGCGGTGGCGTGGACGGGGCGATTCACCGGGCGGCCGGACCGGAATTGTACGACGAATGCGCGAAGCTGAATGGTTGCGCAACAGGCAAGGCAAAGCTGACCCGAGGCTACAAGTTACCGGCAAAGTACATAATCCATACCGTTGGGCCGGTGTGGAGCGGCGGAGAACGGGGAGAGCCGGAGCTGCTGGCAAGTTGCTATCGGTCGGTGTTTAAAGTCGCGCGCGAACACGGGGTACGCAGCATCGCCATTCCCGCGATCAGCTGCGGCGTGTACCGCTTTCCAATCGATCGGGCGGTGGAGATTGCGGTACGCGAGACGCGTGCCGAGCTTGAGCAGAATAAGTGGATCGAGCGAGTGATCTTCGCGTGCTTTGGCGATGAGGTGTATGCGAGCTACCGGCAGGCGCTGAATGCGACTGCGAAGTAGCGAGCCAGCCTGATTACCCGCCAGGGTGAGAAACCTCTGCGGCACCACTTCGTCTAAACTGGGTGCGATGAACCCTACATTCCGAATGCGACGGGTGTCGATTGCGGCCGGTTTGGCGTTTGGGCTGGCTCTTGCGGTTTTGCCGACGGCCAACGCGCAAAAATCAGCGACCAACGCGCCTCGCGAAGGGCAAAAGCCGCTGCCGATCAAGCCGGACGCTCCGGGGCAGCCACGGAATCATCGGCTGATTCTGAAAGACGGAAGCTATCAGATGGTTCGGCAGTACACGCTTGCCGGCGACCGTGTGCGTTATCTGTCGCTGGAACGTGGCGAATGGGAAGAGATGCCGGCCGACCTGGTGGACTGGGTTGCCACGGAGAAATGGGAACGCGATCACTCTACTGCCAACGGAGTAGAGCCATCGCCCGGAATGAAAGAGGCCGAGGCGGTGGATAAGGAGGCCGCCGACGAGCGCGCGCTGATGAAGGCTCGCATGCCGGAGATTGCTCCAGGATTGGAGTTGCCGGACCAGGACAGCGTGTTTGCACTGGACACCTATGAAGGCACGCCTGCACTGGTGGAATTGTTGCCCACCGATCTGGATATTGACAACAAGGTGCACAAGGGACTGAGGACGCTTAATCCGCTGGCAATGTCGAAAATGAACATGCAACTGCTGGGCGCTCATGCCAAGGTGCATCTACATATTAACGATCCCGTAATTTTTGTTTCGCTGGGCGTGGTCGACGACAAGGAGTCAGTACTCTCGCACGCCATGACCATCGACACAAAGCGCGCCAATGCAGTAGACGGCAAGCGCGGCGCGCATTCTGACAAGTCAGGCTTCGCGCTCATCCGCCTGGATGAGCGCAGAGCATTGCGGATTGTCGGCGCGATCAATGTGAGCATAACGGGCAATGTGACCCAGGACGAAAACGTAATTCCGACCAAGCTTGAAGTGATGCCCGGCAAGCACTGGCTTCGCATTCAGCCGCAGCAACAGCTCACGATTGGCGAATATGCGCTGATTGAGATCATTTCTCCGTCGGAGATCAATCAGTCTGTATGGGACTTTCGTGTCAATCCGGCCACGCCTGACAATCCTGGATCGATTGGGCCACTTCTGAAGCAGACAAGCGCACACTGACGCGATCAGGCGCTTTCGCGCTGGGCAACTTTGGGCAGCGTTCGACGGCGGCTCACGACGAAGTGTGTAAGCAGCAGTGTGGCCCCGATGGCGCTCAATACAGCGTCTGCGCCGGGCATGGCGCGCGGTCCCCAGTGAGCGTAACTGCGGCCATCGAGAAACGCCATGTAGGCCACGGGCAGATTACCGAGCGAGTTGATAATGGCGTAGCGCGAACTGCCGCTCTTGCCAGAGCCGCCGAGAAACTCCAGCGCGACGGCAGTAAACATCGCATAGCTGACGCCGATGCTGAAGAGGTACAGCACCGTCCCGGTGAAGTAGACGGCAGGACGCAATGGACCAAAGGCCAGAACGGCGAGTGTGGCAGCGTTGACCAGGCCTGAAATCAAGTATGCGATGGGCGCACGAATGCGAATTGGAATGAGCGATGCCGCGACAGCTCCGGCCGCAGTAAGCAACGCGCCGGCAAGTCCGTTCATCCAAGCCACCTGATTGCCGCTGACACCGTAATCCGCAGCCACGCCGGGAAGAAGGCCGATCATGGCTCCGCTGCACATTGGGAACGTAATGAGCAGCGTGTAGGGGATGGCTTCCCATCGCAAAAATGTGGCACGAAATTCGAGCCAGATGCGTACTGCGGCGTCACGCGCTGTATGGGTGTCAAACTCGAATTGGCGAGGCACAGCTAAGGCAAACAGCGCAGGCAAAACGATCATGGCCGCAACAATCCAGCCAAGCGAGCGAAGCGGTGCCCGCGCGGCAAGCGAAACCAGAAGAAAGACAGCGACACCGCCGAATGCGAGTGATCCGCTCTGGTAGAAACTGCCGGCCAGGCGCCGGCTCTTCGGGCTGCGCAGCTCTCCCATGATGCCGCCGCAAGCAGCCACCACCAGCCCGCCAAAGCACATACTGAGAAACAAAAGTCCGACAGATAAGGATGAGCTAAGTCGAGCTTGATGAAAGGCGGCCAGTTCAGCGGCGGCGGCGGCGGCGGCTGCCAGCATGAGCCAGTTGCGCCGGCTCATCCAAAAGTCACTGACGGGGCCCCACAGGAAATAAATTGTATGGGGTAGCGTGACGAAGGCAACGATGCTGGCGCCGCGCGCTGGATCGACGCCCTCGCGACGCAGCAGGTAGGAAAGCGATCCACCTACTAACCCGATGGACATGACCGCCATGGGTGCAATGAGAAAGTTGAACAGCCATGGTCGTTCCTGCGGCGTTAAGGCGGCATCGCGCTCGGCATCCTTACTTGAGGCCGGTAGCATGTCGGTTAGCGTAACATGCACGTCCTTAATTCCATTCAACTTCGACTGGTGGTGCATCCAATGTGGGATTCCCTACCTTTTTCGGGTGACGATAGAATCCGAAAGACTAGGTTGGAGGTCGCAGGACATAAATGGTCGATTGTTACGAGCTCTTACAAATTAGCCCCAACGCCGACAATGACACGATTCACCGTGTCTACAAGTACCTGGCGGCGCGCCTGCACCCCGACAATCTTCAAACTGGAGATGCCGCGAAATTTCAGCGCGTCAAAACCGCTTACGATGTCCTGTCCAATGCGCAGCGGCGCAGAGAGTACGATGCGAAGCGGCGAGAACTGATCACAGCCTGTCCGCTCTCATCCACCATCGACTTTATGGACCACCTTGACGGCGAGACCAATCGACGCATGGCGATCCTGGCTGTGCTCTATTATCGACGGAGAACCAGTCCTAACTTCCCGGATGTGCCACTCGCGGAGATCGAAGAGCGCATGGGATTTCCCAGGGATTATCTCGACTTTGCCATGTGGTACCTGGTGAAGAAGAAATATGTCTTGCGGTCCGATAACGCTTGTTTTGCGCTCACTGCCGAGGGGGTCGACTTTGTTGAGCACGAACGAGCGGTTCTTCCCGTTCTGAATGGACTTCTGACAAGCAGCACCGAAAGTGCAGCGGAAGATGGCGAGGAAATCGCGATTCGTAAGGCAGAAGCGGTACCAATTCGACGGGATTCGGCAAACGGCTCGGCGCAATACGCTCCGTCTTCAACTCCAGGTTCCCATGTTGGTCGCCGCACCGCGAGGACTGATCGACGCATAGGCATCGATCGACGTATGGGAGCGCCCGACGAGCGCATCATCAAAATTGAGCGACGCCAGAACACCGAAGATAGACGTGTGAACTTGAAGGACCGTCGCGCGGGCAAATAGGTATCTGCCGCCCGCGCTTCTTAGTACTCCGATTTGCCCGGTGCTACAATTCCCCCGTGAATCCGTGGGCGCGGGGCGCACGAAAACGGCATTCATCTCGGAGCACGTATGGCATCTGGATCTGGATTTCGCAGTGGATTTGGACTTCTTCTACTGCGCGTGATGGTGGGCGGAGTGTTTCTGTCTGAAGGGCTGCAAAAATTTATTTTCCCGGGCGCGCTCGGCGCCGGTAGATTTGCAAAGATTGGAATTCCGCTGCCACACTTCTCCGCGCCCTTTGTGGGAGTGGTTGAGATAGTTTGTGGAGCGATGCTGATTCTTGGCATTGCCACACTGTACGCGGTGATTCCACTGCTCATCGACATTGGAGTTGCCATCGTAACGACTAAGTGGCCCATGGTGCGCCACGACGGTTGGTGGGCGGCGCTGCATGAATCGCGCACGGATGTGTGCATGTTGTTGGGACTGATTGCGATTGCCTGCCTGGGCGCGGGGCGCTGGTCGTTTGATCGGCGGTAGCTATTCGCGCACGCCGATGCCGAGCGCCTTCATCTTGCGATAAAGGTGGCTGCGTTCGAGACCGAGCAACTCGGCAGCATGGCTGACGTTGTTGCGGGCCTCTTCAATCTTCTTCAGAATGTATTCCCGCTCATAGGCATCGCGAGCCTGCTGCAGGCTTGAAAATTCTTCTTTCTTGCGCGAGCCTGCTTTGTGCGTCAGCGGCGGCAGATGCTTGCGTTCAATGCGCAGCACGCGCGGATTGAGGATCATCACTCGCTCGACCACATTCTTGAGCTCGCGCACGTTGCCTGGCCAGTGGTATTGCGACAGCGCATCGAGCGCGTCGGCTGAGATTTCCATACGTGGCCGGCCATATTGGCGGCCAAAATCAGCAAGAAACTCGCGCGCCAGAAATGGAATGTCTTCCTTGCGCGTGCGCAGCGGCGGCACATAAAACGGAACCACGTTGAGACGGTAGAAAAGATCTTCGCGGAAGTTGCCCTTGCCGATCTCTTCTTCGAGATCCTTGTTTGTCGAAGCAATCAGGCGCACATCCACATGCAGCGGCTGCGAACCACCGACAGGTGTAAATAACTGTTCGTCGAGAGCGCAGAGCACTTTGGCCTGCGTCTTCAGGCTCATATCGCCGACTTCGTCCAGAAACAGCGTGCCGCCGTCGGCGCGCTCTAGAGTGCCACGCTGCTCGGGCGGTCCTCCGGGGTGAACGCCATGGCGATAGCCGAAGAGTTCCGCCTCAATGTGCGCTTCAGGTATTGCGGCGCAGTTTAGTTCAACGAAGACGCGATCTCGGCGAAGGCTCTCCGCATGAATGGAGCGCGCAATAAGCTCCTTGCCGGTGCCCGATTCACCATAGATGAGCACGCGTCCGTTCGTCGGCGCCATCAGTCGAATCTGCTGGCGCAGAGCCTTGAGCGGAACGCTTTCGCCGGTAAGAACGGACGACGCACTGAACTGCCGCTTGAACTCTTCATTCTCCGACCGTAAGCGGCGCGCTTCAACCGCGTTCTTGACAACAATCAATGTACGATCGAGTGAAAGTGGCTTTTCGAGAAAATCGTATGCGCCAAGCTTGGTGGCTTTGACTGCGGTTTCAATGGTGCCGTGGCCGCTGATGATAATGACCTCCGGCCGCGTCTCTACCGCCTGCTGACGTACTTCTGACAGCACTTCAAGGCCGTCGCGATCAGGCAACCAGATGTCGAGTAGCAGGACGTCGTATGGAGCATCCTGCAAGAGCGTCATGGCCTCTGCAGCCGTTGCTGCGCCACGAACGCCATAGCCCTCTTCGCGCAGAATCTCTTCAAGCGAAGTTCGTATCTCCGCTTCGTCGTCCACTACCAGAATTTGATTCATGAAGGCGATCCCTTCGCCGTTGATTCGGCTGCACCATCAAGCATAGGGGTTTCAATCAGCGGAAGACGAAGCACGAAGCGGGCGCCCTTGGGACTGTTCGACTCGGCGCGAATTGAGCCGCCGTGTTCCTGCACGATCTTGGCGGCGATCGACAAGCCCAGGCCTGTACCGCGATGCTTTGTGGAATAGAACGGCAGAAAGAGCCGCTCTCGAATTTCGTCAGTCAAGCCGTGCCCGGTGTCGCTGACCGTAACTTCTAACGCGCCGCCGTCTTCACTCATGCAGGTGTGAATCTTAAGCACGCGCAGAAGGCTGCCCTGCATAGCCTCAGCCGCATTGTCGATAAGGTTGGCGAGAGCGCGCCGCAAGGCTTCAGGGTCGGCAAGCACAGTTGGCAACCCAGCTTCGAGGTCGCGCTGCACAGTGATGCCCTCAAGCCTGCCAGCGAAAAGCGCTAACGCCTCTTCGACCACTGTATTCATATCAGAGGCGCGCGGTTGCGGCGCTGGAAACTGCGCCAGTGCAGAAAACTGATCGACCAGCGATCGCAACGACCCAACGCAGGAGAGAATAACTTCACTGCATTTGCGAATGACGTTGGGCGAGTCGGGCTGCATACGATCGAGATGCCGGGCGATACGCTCGGCAGAAAGCGCAATCGGCGTGAGCGGATTCTTGATTTCGTGCGCCACGCGCTGCGCCACTTCTTTCCAGGCTAATTGGCGTTGCGCGCGCAGCAGTTCGCTGGTGTCTTCTACAACGATCACGCTGCCGGGCTGCCCGCGCGTGAGTTCCAGACGCGCGCTGGTGATGGCCAGGTGAATATTGCGGCCCTTTGAGCGGAATTCAATCTCAGAAGATGCTGCGCCCATGCGGTGGCCGCGGCGGATCAGGCCGGCAACATCAGACGCAATCTCCGGCGGCAAAAAGCTCTCCATCCTTTGACCGGTAAGCGAGGCACTGTCGCCGAGGCCCATGAGCGCGGCAAAGGCGCGATTCGACTGCAGCACTGTTCCTGCGCCGTCAAGCGTGACGACGCCGCTGGGAATGGTCTCGACGATGGTTTCAAGCTCGCGACGGCGTTCTTCAATTGCCTGGTTGGCTGCCGTCAATTTGGCCGAAGAGCTCTCAGCCAGATGGCGGCTGGTCTCAAGGTCCGCAGCCATGTGGTTGAAGGCTCTCACCAGATCGCCCATTTCACCAGTAGCGATGGCCGAAACGCGATGGTCATATTTACCGGCAGCAATCTCGTCCATGGCAACGCCAAGCGCTTCAACCGGGCGCGTAATCTGTTTTGAAAGGAACATAGCCAGCCACAGGCTGGAGAAAAAAATGAACACCGTGATGAGCAACTGCAGCATGAAGAAGATGGTGCGAATGCTGTTGCGAGCGCGGAACAATTGCCAGTAAGCCTGGGCGCCGGTGCGAATGCGCGCGGTGGTCTGGCTGAGTCCCTGCGGCAGCGGCAGAGCCGCGATGACCAGCTTGCCTGAGGTAGTGGGCGCCATGCCGAGCGCATACTCCTGCCCCGCCACTCTGAGCACCGGCAAGTCACTGCGGCGCGCAGCGGAAAGCAAGATCGATTGCAGCGTACCGTGGACGGCCTCGTTAGGATGACTCGCCGCATCCTGCCAGGGAATCACTGAGGCGTCCGCCGTGGCCGATGGAGCGCTAAAGCCCGTCACAATATGCTGGTCGCGATCAAAGATGACGACAAAGCCACCGTCCAGCGTAACGCGATGAGAAGCGAGAACGGCCTGCAGCGCTTGAGCGTCCCCATCGGCCGCGCCCGTAGCAGCGATGGAGGCTGCTTCTCCGCGGGCATTGCCGGTGACATATTGCGCCAACTCAATGATCACGCGTGTCGAGTCTTCGCGTAGCTCTGTTGTGGGCGATGAAAACCAGCGATCGATAGAGCGGTTCATCAGCAAAAAACTGAACAGGAACATGAAGACCGCAGGCGTGAGTGCAATGAGCGTGGCGCCAAGCACCATCCGCGTGCGCAGTCGCGCGCCGAGTGCACTGCTGCTCTGGTCCGCATAAAGCTTGAGGATGTTCCTGAGCAGCAGCATCAGCAACACCATCAGCAGCAGGAAGACCAGGACGATCAACCCTGTGAACAGGATGGTTTCACCGGGAGTTTCAGGGTTGAGAATGCGGATATTGAACGCCTGCAGTGTGCCCAGCAGGGCGATAAGCAACACCACGCCCAGTCCGAACAGGACGATGGAACGGCGCCGCGGGTCGCCCAGGAAAGCCATTCCCGGATTATAGTGCCGGTTGGCAGGACTTCGCAGTAATCAGCGAACTACGCCACCAACCTCTAAACTTGTGAGCAGCTGAGCGGGCTCAGCACGATGTTCGTGATGTTGGACACGATGCTATCGAATGCGAAGCGCTGGTCGGCAGTGAGCTTCTTCCAATCCGGATCATTACGGAACTTGTCCCAGTTGGCCTCAAGCTCGGCGGTGTTGGCAAAGCTCAGCATGTAGGTGAGCGAGGGCATCCGCGGGCCGATTAGGACGTCGCTGAAGAAGACTGGATTACAGCCAGTTTTCTGGAAGATGTCGAACTCGCCGGAGTGGAACATTTCCACCTTGCGAATGTGCTCGAAATTGCTGGGGCTTTCATACGTGCGCAACTGGAAAATCCGCTTGGATTTAGCGACAGACATGGGCGGCAGCTTGAGCTTTGGCCAACCTTCAAACGCACCCAGCAACGAGATTTCGACACGCTCAAATGCGGGCGCGGCGGCGGTGGCGTTCCAATATGGAGCGGCTAACTTCAAGAAGTCTTCATCTTTAGCCAATTGCCAGTCCAGGGTCGCCAACGCGTTAGCCGTCGGGCCGGGAATGAGCAGGTAAATTTGCGGAGTTTCCTGGCCATACTCGAGCCTGAACGCACCCACTGGGCCCATGCCCATGCGACCCAGCGCCGGGATAAGCGCATCGGCAAAATAGTGTTCAATCATGCGCCCTTGCGGTCCGCTCACCAGCGTGTAGCGGCGCAGCTGATAGAACTCACGCTGCCCGGCAGTCTGCAGACTGGCTGCAGTCTGCGGACTGGCAGTGGTCTGAGCTTCGGCTGCGGAATTGCCAACGAGCGCGGCGGCCGAGGTGGCGAGTGATGCGGCGAGAAATTGACGGCGTTGCATGTTGACCCTCCGAGTGAACGACCATTCTACGGTATTGCCTGCGCGCCGAGGTCTGCCTGTATGACAAGTCCACTGCACCGTCCGGAAACACAAAGGCCGCGACCAGCGATTACGCTGAACGCGGCCTGTTGTTCACTGGCCTACGAATTAGAGCACTTCGGCTGCGGCTGTCCATGGGCGCTGCTGACTGTCTGCAACGCCTCGATAGGTAAGTTTGCCGTGCCACGTATTCAGGCCTTCTGCAAATCCCGCGTCCTGCTTGAGCGCCTCGCTCACACCGCGATTAGCCATCCGCAAGACGTACGGGAAGGTGGAGTTGGTGAGCGCGAGGGTGGAGGTGTTCGGGACCGCGCCGGGCATGTTGGTGACGCAGTAGTGCACGACGCCATCAACCGTGTAGCTGGGATTGGAATGCGAAGTGGGTTTGGCGGTTTCAATGCAGCCGCCCTGGTCGATGGCTACATCCACAATCACCGCGCCCTTCTTCATTTTTGAAACCATGGCGCGCGTCACGATCTTCGGTGCGGTTGCTCCGGGAATGAGCACGCCGCCGATAACGAGATCCGCTTCGCGAGTTGCTTGTTCAATGTTGTAGCTGTTGGACGCGAGCGTGTAGAGGCGTCCGTTAAAGATGTCGTCGAGTTCGCGCAGGCGGTTGAGATTCACGTCGATGAGCGTGGTTTTTGCGCCTAAGCCGAGGGCGATGCGCGCCGCATTAGTGCCCACTACTCCGCCGCCCAGAATGCACACATGCGCGGGTGGCACTCCCGGTACGCCGCCGAGCAGAATGCCGCGGCCCCCGCGTTCGCGCTCAAGATAGCTTGCGCCCACCTGCACGCTCATGCGGCCCGCTACTTCGCTCATCGGCGTCAGCAGCGGCAGCGTTCCCTGGCGATCGCGCACTGTTTCGTAGGCGATTCCGATGACCTTGGATTCGAGAAGTTTGCTGGTCAGGTCCGGCAGAGGAGCCAGATGCAGATAAGTGAACAGGACCAGACCTTCACG
>JADGNO010000228.1 GCA_017883405.1 Occallatibacter sp.
CGCGGAAGTCACGGCCGAGCTTATCGACCTCGTCAAGCATGATGACGGGGTCGTTGGTTTCCGCCCGGCGGATGCTCTGGATGATCTGGCCTGGCAATGCGCCGATGTAGGTGCGGCGGTGACCACGGATTTCCGCTTCATCGTGCATGCCGCCCAGCGAGACACGCTGGAACTTGCGGCCCAGCGCACGCGCAATCGAGCGGCCCAGGCTGGTCTTGCCTACACCGGGAGGTCCAACGAAGCAGAGAATCGGCCCCTTCATGTCGGGCTTGAGCTCGAGCACGCTGAGGTAATCCAGGATGCGGTCTTTCACCTTCTCCAACTCATAGTGATCTTTGTCGAGGATCTCGCGAGCCTTGCCGATGTCGATTTTGGAGCCGGAGCTCTTGGTCCACGGCAGCACAGCCAGCCACTCAATGTAATTGCGCGTGAGCGAGTAGTCGGCGGCCATGGGCGACATGCGCTGCAGCCGCGAAAGCTCCTTGAGAGCTTCTTTCTTCACGTCCTCGGGCATGCCTGAGGCTTCGATTTTTTCGCGCAGTTCATCCACATCGCGCTGGCCTTCGTCCTGCTCGCCCAGCTCCTTCTGGATGGCCTTCATCTGTTCGCGCAGGTAGTAGTCGCGCTGCGACTGCTGTACTTGGTCCTGCACCTCGTTCTGGATCTTGGCGCGCAGCTGCTGTACTTCGATTTCTTTGGCAAGATGCTTGTTGAGCAGTTCCAGGCGTTCGACAATGCTGGCGGTTTCAAGCAGGTGCTGTTTGTCGTCCGTGGTCAGGAACGGCAAAGACGACGCAACAAAATCGACCAGTCGGCTGGGCTCTTCAATGTTGGCCGCAATGGTCTGCAACTCGTCAGAAAGAGTAGGCGACTCGGAAACGATCTGCTGGAACTGCGCAATCACATTGCGCTGCAGCGCTTCAAACCCAGAGCTGGATGCGGGCTCGATGTCTTCGAGCGTCTCGACCTCGGCAATCATGAAGGGTTCTGTCTGCGCATAGCGAACCAGGCGAACGCGGGTTACGCCTTCTGTGAAGACAAAGCGGCTCTGGTTGGGCATGCGCACAACTTTGTGTACGGTGGCCAGGGTGCCCACTTTGTGCAGGTCTTCTGGCTTGGGCGCATCCAGACGGGGATCAAGCTGCGCAGCCACCACGATGGTCCGTTCCTCCCCCAGCGACTCGATCAGCTGGATCGAGCTTTCGCGGCCCACGGTGAGCGGCAAAACTGCGTGCGGGAACAAGACCGTATCACGAACGGGAAGCACCGCAACTTGGCGCAGCCCGGAAGTGTCTTTGGTTGTAATAGCTTGCGACTGCGCCGACTTCGGGGTTTGATTTGACATTGAGTGTCCCTTTATCAACTTACCTTCATATAGACAACGCAGGAACCGAAAAGTTTCAAGAATCTCAGGGTTTGCCTGTGTTTGCCCATTTCAGGAGGTGTTTCAGATGCTGGCGGTACGGATGCGAAGGGGAAGTGGTTCCCAAGTCCGCCGATAAGCCTCTCCAGTGTCGCTGAGCCTCTCCAGTTAAGCATTTGGATGCGTGGCTGCATGAATTTTGTATCGGCAGAAACGGATTGAAAGTGAGGATTGCGCGGTGTGGGAAATCGGAAATCGAAGGCGTGAACGCCGAAATCGGTGGTTGCCCGAATGTCGACAATGTTGCTGCCCTGTCCGCAGGCAGGCGGGCAGGGCAGAGTAAGTCAAATCCGGGTGGGGGCCCGAGGCCGGCTAGTTGGCCGACGGGGCCACTTTTGTGGAGCTGAGGTCGGCTTCGCCGTCTTCACTCTTGATCGCTGACTCGATGTGCGCCCAGAGGTCCTCTGGCGGGTCGACGATGGGGAGCAGTTGGCGCGCGGCTTCGGCAATGGTTTCCAGGTCAGCCAGCAGGGCACGGCACAATTCGCAATTCTGGATGTGCGGATGGGTGCTGGCGTCAACTCCTGAGCCGATGAGTTCGGGCAGATAGGCCTGAAATTCGGCGCAGCTCATTTTGGTAGGGTCAATAGTCACGACTGCGCCTCCGGTAGAGAACTCGCACGCAGGGCATCGCGCAGGCGCAAGCGCGCCTTGTGAAGCTGCGATTTGCTATTGCCTATTGAACACTCGAGCATGGAGGCAATTTCATTATGTTCGTAGCCCTCTACGTCGTGAAGAATAAAAATCAGACGGTATCCGGCAGGTAAATCGGCCACGGCGCGTTCAAGTGCCAGGCGGTCGATGGTTCCGCTGAGGGCAAGGTCGGGTGCGCCAAAGCTGCGGCCGGGTCCCTCTTCGGGCACCGGTTCCATGGCTTCGTCGAGAGAAATCAGGCTGAGACCTTTTTTGCGCAGCTGCATGAGCACCACGTTGATGGCGAGGCGATGCAGCCAGGTTGAGAAGGCCGAGTCACCGCGGAACGTCGCGATTTTTCGATGCAACTGCAGGAAGGCTTCCTGGGTAAGGTCCTCTGCTTCTGCAATGTTTCCTACCATCCTCAGGCAGAGGGAGTAGATCCGCCTCTTATGGAGAGAGTAGAGGTGGGCGAAAGCCTGGTGGTCGCCTGCCTGGGCACGCGTCAAGGCGTCAGCCTCAGCGGGGTCGGGGCTGGCAGCGCGAGGGAAGGTAACACGCTTGGCAACTGGAGCGGGAGGTGGTGTTGCTACGTCCACTCCAGGTGACGTTCCTTCCGGCGGAGTGCTTGAATACCGGGAACGGGGCATGAGTTTCCTTGGGGGATAGGATCTCTCTTGCTACCGGGTAGCCATGCGCACTCGGCTCCCCTCCTCGTTAGTATATGGGGGAAGGGTAAAGTACAAAAGCCGAGACTGCGCGAAGGATTCGTAGCCGTCGCTCGAGAGTTTCTTGCGTCGAATGCAGTATTAATGAATGCGGAAATACGCGAAATGGTTGTATGCCCCGCGTATTTTGGAGAATAAGGACTTGCGGAAGAAGCCGGCACGGAAGATCGGCTACAAGGGACTGACTGCGGCGAGCCGATTGCTCGTTTGCGTCCTTGTCTCTTTCGTCGGGTCCAGGATGTGTGTTGCAGGCGCTCAAAATCCGCCACCGAACTCTCCAACGCAGGCAATTCCCGATAGCCCGACACCCGTAAGTGGGGTACCAGCCCCGTCTGCCGGCAATGAGCCCGCGACCCTGCACTGGGAAGGCATGCCGGTGCGCGCAATCTCATTTGAAGGTATTTCCAGAGGGCGCCTGAGCCCGGTGCCGGAAAAACTGGCCCAGCAACCGGGTAATCGGCTGAAGGCCGATGACATTCGCGAGAGCCTGCGCCAACTATATGCAACGGGTTTGCTGGAGTCGGTAGGAGTGGAGGGAGTGCCCGATCAGGACGGAGTGGACCTGATCTTTCGCGGCGTCCCCCGCAACTTTATCGGAACAGTTTGGGTGGATGGCGCAAAAGGCGCGACGATGAACGCGCAGTTGGAGCGTGCAAGTCAACTCGTGGCGGGGACACGATTCAACGATGCGAAGCTTGCCATTGCTATAAAGCAAATGCGCAGCACGCTGGCCGAGAATGGATTTAACGAGCCGCAGATTACATACGAGCTGACGCCGCATCCAAATGAGCAGCTGATGGACATTGCGTTCAAGGTGGTATCCGGTCCGCAGGCGCGCATCGGGCAGGTGGAGGTTACCGGAGACTCAGGCTTGAGCGTGCAATCGTTCCGGCATTATGCGCACTTGAAAAACAATGCGCACGTCGATCGCGACACCGCGAACCGCGCGCTGACCGGGGTGCTTAAGCATTACCGCGGCGAAGAAAGGATGGAAGCTGAAATCAAGCTTGCATCGGCAAAGTACGATGCCCAGACCAAGACAGTGAATTACAGCTTCTCTGCCAACCAAGGGCCGCTGGTGCGAGTTCTGCTGGAAGGCGCGAACATCAGCGCCGAACGTACAAAGCGCATCATCCCCATTTTTGAAGAAGGCAGCGTAGACGAGGACTTGTTGAACGAGGGCAACCGCCGCCTGCGCGACTATTACCAGCAACTCGGGTATTTCGATGTCAAGGTGAATCACACGCAGCGCTCAGCCAGCGATAACGAAGTCGTGATCGCCTACGATGTGCAGCTGGGCCAGCGTCATCGCGTGAACAGTGTCAAGGTAGAAGGGAATAAATATTTCGATTCCGACACGCTGCAGGCGCTGTTGAACGTGCATGCGGCGGATACGATTGACCGCCACGGAATCTACAGCCAGGCGCTGGTTTCAGCCGATATAGGCGCGCTGGAGGGTGTGTACAGGAACAACGGTTTCGCTGATGTGAAGGTGACTCCGGAAGCGAGCGCGCCGGACAGCACTATTGTTGCCGCAGAGGGACAACAGGCAATAGCAAAAAATCGCACCGCGCAATTGAATGTGATCTACCGGGTTAATGAAGGCCAGCAGACCCGCGTGAGCGCAGTCAAAGTGGAAGGCAACGAGCATGTGGAAGCGGCCAAGTTGACGGTATTGATGAATACCGCGCCGGGTCAGCTGCTTTCTCCGCAGAATCTGGCCGGCGACCGCGATGCGTTGGTGAGCGAGTACCTGAATCGCGGCTTTGAACAGGTAGCGGTTGAAATGACGCAGCTGCCTGAGACCGCGGATGCGAACAAGGTTGATGTGGTGTTTCACATCAGCGAAGGGCCGCAGGTTTTTGTTCGCAATGTGCTGCTGACAGGTTTGCATTACACGCGCCCTGCAACGGTGGAGCGCGCCATCACGTTGCACTCCGGTGACGCTCTGAACCAGACCGCGCTTTTGGATACGCAGCGCAATCTCTATGACCTGTCATTATTCAATGAGGTCAACGCAGCTATTGAGAATCCAAATGGCGACGACACCCGCAAGACCGTGTTGCTGCAAGCGATTGAGGCTAGGCGCTGGGCGCTCACCTACGGTATTGGATTCGAGGCACAAACCGGGACTCCGCAGAACAATTGTGCGGGCGCTAACACGCGCGGAGTTGCCTGCAATCCCAACGGCACGCCGGGAGTCAGCCCGCGAGTAATTGCGGCAGTAACGCGCAATAATCTTTTTGGGCGCGAGCAGTCGGCGTCCCTGCAGGGAACCTACGGTCTGCTGGAACAGAGAATCGATCTGCTGTTTCAGATTCCCCACCTTCAGGGTCATCGCAACTTCAGCATTACGTTCAACGGCGGATACGCCAACAGCAAAGATGTGACCACTTACGTCGCATCGAGGTTGCAGGGCGGATTCCGGTTTACGCAGAGCTTTCAAACGCCGGGCGCTAAGTTATCGAAGGCTAACACCTTCATCTACGAGTACGATTTCAGGCGTGTGAAAGTGGCGTTCGACAGCCTGCAGGTGTTTCCTGCGGAGATTCCCGAACTGTCTGCTGCAGTTCGGGTGGCTGGCCCGGGATTCACATGGATTCGTGACACGCGCGATTCCACGCTGGATGCGCATCGCGGAACGTACACGAGCTTTCAGGATTTCCTCTCGAAGAAACCGATTGGCGCTGAGGTCGAGTTCAACCGGCTCGATGTCAGCAATTCGAGTTACTGGGGATTCGACAAGAACCGCTTTGTATTGGCGCGCAACACGCGCTATGGGCAGGTGCGTGCGTTTGGCGTGGGGGCCAGCCGGCTGATTCCCTTGCCGGAACGCTTATATGCTGGTGGGCCGACCTCGCTGCGGGGCTTCTCATTCAATGCTGCGGGACCGCGCGATCCTGAGACGGGATTTCCAATTGGGGGCGCGGGTGCGTTGATCAACAGCACTGAGCTGCGCCTGCCTCCGCCAACCTTGCCGTGGCTTGGCAACAGCGTGAGCTTTGTTCTCTTCCACGACATGGGCAACGTATTCACAAATGCCGGCGACGCGTGGGCCGCGATTACGCACCTGCATCAGCCGGATCGCGATACCTGCAAGGTGCTATCGACTGCAGATTTTTCGACAAATCCGCCAACCGCGCCTAGTCCGCCGCCGGGATCGCCCGTAACTTCGACAGGTCGTCAAGGCAACTGCCGCTTTGACTATTTCACGCATGCTCCTGGCTTAGGCGTGCGATACCATACGCCGATTGGGCCCATTCGCCTGGATTTCAGCTACAACCTGAATCCACCTATCTATCCAGTGAACATCGACTATTCGATCGGTTACTCCACTGCCAATCCGCAGGGGCCGTATTCGTCCCCGCACGTGGGAGAGGCGCCTCACTTTAATTTCTTTTTCAGCCTGGGGCAAACTTTCTGATGAACAGATGGCCGACATTCCGCGAGTGTGTTTCAGCCGGAGCGATACCCTCCATGCTGTTCGCGGTCGTCGGCGCAATCTTCTTCGGCGCGCAATCAGGAACAGCTCAGATGCCCGTGGTGCTGGATAGAGTGGTTGCGGTGGTGAATCGTTATGCCATTCTGGCCAGCGATATCGACGAAGAAATCCGGCTGAGCGTCCTCGATCCTGCACGTTCGGGGCAAGTCATACTGACCCGCCAGCGCGCTCTCGATCAGTTGATCAGCCAGACGCTGATTCAACAGCAGATTCGGCACGACGATTTGCAGGCCGTCGAGCCAACCCAGGAAGAAGTGAATGCGCGCGTCGAAGAAACGCGTAGAGTTCTACCTGAGTGTGTGCATCAGAACTGCGCATCGGAAGCGGGCTGGAAGGCTTTCTTGGCAACGCATAAGTTAACGCCGGAGCGAGTTGCAGTGTATTTCCGTTACCGGCTTGAGATTCTCGGCTTTATCGAGCAGCGCTTTCGTTCCGGCATTCACATTGCGCAACAGGACATTGAAAATTACTATCGCGATACTCTACTGCCGCAGTACAAACCGGGCGAAGATGTTCCTTCGCTCGACAAGGTGGCGCCGCGCATTGAAGAGATTCTGCTTCAGCAGCAAGTGAACGCAATGTTTGACGAGTGGCTGACAAACTTGCGCAATCAGGGTGACGTTGAGGTTCTGGATCCGTCACTCGAGAACCCCAAGGACGAAGCCGGTACGCAACCGCCACCGAGCGCGGAAGAGAAGGGAAGCCGATGAGCGATCTTGAGCCCGAGCTTCCTTCTCAGGAAACGCAGGATCCGAGCCCGCGAAAAAGACTGCGCCGCTTCTTTCTGCGCCACGTTCCGCTGGCCATCGGGACCATTCTGGTGCTGCTGGTTCTGGTTACAACTGGAATTTATTTTCTGATGAGCTCTGCCCGGTTTGAAGGCGTGGTGCGCGACCGCCTGATCACCGAAATTGAACAGGCAACAGGCGGCAAGGTTGAGATTGCAACGTTCCATTGGCAGCTGCTGCGGCTCGAAGCAGAGGCAGACGGCCTGGTGATTCACGGACGGGAGGCGCAGAGTGAACCGCCGCTCGGAAAGTTCGAGCGCCTGCGGGCGCGGGTGAGCCTGCTGGGACTGTGGAGCCCGAGTGTAAGACTGACAGAACTGGATATTGCGCGCCCTGTCTTTCACGTCATCATTTATCCGGATGGGACGACCAACCTTCCAAAGCCGAGCCATCCCAGGAAATCGAACGATCGGCCCATCGACCAATTTTTCGATATGAAGGTCGGGCATTTGTCGATGGAGCAGGGATTTGTAGACATTGACAACCGCGCAGCCGCCTTCGATGCCCAAAATCGGCGTGCGCCACTCGATCTGCAGGCGAACGATGTGTCGCTGCAGTTGCGCTATATTGCAGCATCGATCCACGCTTCTGAGACGTATCGCATTGAAGCTGGTGCCACGGATCTGGACCTGACTCGCAGTGTTGAAGAGGACCAATCCAAAGAAAAGCCAAAACCTGTGCACGGTTACTTTCAAGCCACTCTCGATGTAACGCGCACGTCCGCGACACTGCAATCGATGCGGCTGACGGCGCGCGACAAAGATAACAAGACATACTCGCTCAACGTCTCAGGAGCGCTCCAGGACTTTACCCATCCGCGCTGGCAGGCGAGAGTGCTGGGCGACCTGGACATGCGATTGCTTAATGCGGTCACGGGATTTCCATTCGCACCGGAAGGTATCGCACACGTTGACATAAATGGCGCCGGCGAAAGCGGAGAGTTCCGCGCAGACGGAAAGGTACATGTGGAAGGTGGCGCCTACGTGGCACCTGGCGTTAACGCGAGGGACGTGCGTCTGGACGCCAATGTTCATGCCGATCGGAGACGCCTTTTGGTTTCTTCGATCGTGGCGCGATTGCGGCAGGGCGGCCAGGTTGAAGGCGTCGTCGATTTGACCTCATGGCTGGGGCCAATTCCAGGAGAGGCATCGATTCAGGCAGCAGAGTCAAAAGATTCACGCAACAAGAATCCTCGCAAGGCAGCCCCTGCACCCCTTCCTATCAATGGAAAGGTGACGGCGAATTTCAAGGACGTATCGCTCGACACCATTCTGGACATCGTGAGCGTGCCGCCATTTCAGCGACTTGGCATTGGCTCGCTCATCAGTGGCCCCGCGACGGCCACGTGGGAAAACGGCCAAAACGATTCCGTTGTCGTATCGACGAATCTCAATTTGCGGCCGTCACCGCATCCGTTGGCGGGCGAAGTTGGCGGTTCGGGTGTAGTTGACGCGACTTACACGCAGCGCAACGGCGCAGTGGATGTACGCAAGCTCGAATTGCATTTGCCAGCGAGTGATTTAACGGCGCATGGCGCGCTCGGCGCCTATCCCATAACGAGCGCAACAGCGCTGACAATCGATTTTCATACCGGCGATCTGGGCGAATTCGATGCCGTACTGCGCAGCCTGGGATTGCAACGCAACGGCAAGTCAGGCACAGCCGCCCTGCCAATTTCACTTGGCGGACAAGCGGATTTTCACGGCTCATGGGCGGGCTCGCTTGTGAATCCGCGCTTTGCAGGCACAGTGACGGCGACACAGCTCGATTTAGAAATGCCTGCATCCATCACGGATAAAAACGCGCCGCAAGCACAGGCGCAGACGGTGCATCTTGACTCGGTTGATGCCTCCGGCAGCTACTCCGCGGCGCGCATCGCGATTGATCACGGTGTATTGCAGCGAGGCAACACAAAACTCGATGTGAGTGGTGCGTTGACAGCATCGACTTCGCATTTGCCCACCGGCAAATCTCAAAGGACCGCTAACGGGAGCAACGCAGTGCTGGTGTTCGATCAAAATGCGGTGTTGAATTTGCGTCTCGACGCCGCGAAGGTGAATGTTGATGAAGTGCGACCTTTCATCAAGGAGAAGTTGCCATTAACAGGCATGATTGATGCGCAGTTGCAAGTGGAAGGGCCAGTTCGCTCACCGTCGGGCAGCGGTTGGGTCGAGCTTGATTCGGGCAGTGTGTACGGCGAGCCGGTGAATCGTATTCGAGCGCAAGGGAAGATCGCCGACAGAGTGCTCAGCTTTTCATCGATTTCGATTGCCAGCGGCGCGGGCGCGATCGCAGCGACGGGCAGTTACGATCTGCAGTCGAAGCGCTTCCAGGTGGACGCGAAGAGTGCGGGCATCGACGTTGCAAAAATCGATTCCCTCAGTCGGCAGAATTGGGGAGCTTCGGGTCGGCTGAGTTTTAACGTGAGTGGGACGGGCACGTTGGACGATCCGCAACTGCAGGGTGATGCTTCACTGGCCAACCTTGAGCTGGGCGGCGAGCCGGTTGGCGTTCTGCAAGTGAATGCGCACACGGTGAATCACGCGCTGGTGTACGACATGACTACGCGGCTTGATACTGCGGTGCTGAACCTGCACGGCCAAACCACGCTCAAACCAGACTACGCGACGCAGGCACGCATAGATTTTTCGCAATTCAATATTGATTCCATCCTGAGGCTTGCGCACATCAAGCAGTTAAGCGGTGAGTCTGCGCTTGCAGGCAGTATCACGCTGGAAGGACCGCTGGCACATCCTGAGCAACTCCGCGGCGAAGCTCGACTGCAGAATATGGTAGCGACGATTGCCGGCGTGCACCTGAAGAGTATTGGGGACGTGCACGCAACACTGGCTAACCAGCGAATCCAGCTTGATCCGTTGCATGTGACTGGAGAAGACACAGATCTGCGAGGGCAGGGAACGCTGGCGCTAAATGGCGCGCGGCAACTCGATCTCGCGGCCAGCGGATCAGTGAATCTGAAGCTGGCGCAAACAGTCGACCCAGACCTGACCGCATCGGGAAACACAACTTTCCAGGTGGAGGCGCATGGGCCGCTGAAAGATCCTTCTCTGCAGGGCCGGATCGATATCGATAACGGGGCTATGTCGTTTGGAGATTTGCCAAACGGCTTGAGTCAATTGCGCGGCAGGCTCGAGTTCAATCAGGACCGGCTTGAAGTGCGATCGCTGACGGCGATGAGCGGCGGTGGCCCATTAAGTGTGGGTGGCAATCTGTCGTATCAGCACGGAATTTACGCGGACCTCACGGTCACGGGCAAAGGCGTGCGCATTCGCTATCCGCAGGGCATCAGCTCACTGGCAGATGCCACGCTGCACCTGCAGGGTTCACAGAGCAGCATGCTGCTTTCCGGCGATGTACTGATCACGCGCTTTGCGATAAGCCAGGACATGGATTTTGCCGCGCTCGCTTCGCAGGCGAAATCCGCACAGGGTACGGCGCCGCCAAATGCGCCCACAAACCATGTGCGGCTGGATGTGCGCATTCACTCGTCGCCGCAGTTGAACTTCCAAAATGCATTTGCCAAGCTTGCCGGCGACGTGGACCTGCGGCTTCGCGGAACATTAGCCACGCCTTCGTTACTGGGCCGAGTTTCGGTAACAGAAGGCAATGCCATCATCGCCGGCACGCGTTATGAACTGCAGCGCGGCGATATTACTTTTACGAACCCGGTGCGTATTGAGCCGATCATTGACTTGAGCGCAAACGCCCGCGTGCAGGACTACGACATTACGCTTGCGCTGCACGGAACTCCCGACAAGATGTCGGTTACGTATCGCAGCGATCCGCCAATGCCTGAGTCGGACGTGGTGGCGCTGTTGGCGCTGGGGCGAACCGGCAGTGCGCAGCGGCTCTACACGCAACAGCAGGAACAGGCGCTTTCAAATCCCACCACGGACGCGCTGCTGGGCGGAGCGCTGAATGCCACGGTATCGAGCCGCGTACAAAAACTTTTTGGCGCCGGATCGGTGAAGGTCGATCCTAACTACCTCGGTCCGTTCGGTAACTCCACCTCGCGCATCATTGTGGAGGAGCAGCTTGGTCGTAACGTTACATTGACCTATGCCACGGACGTGAACACCACGGGACAGCAGCTGCTGCAGGCTGAAATCGCCATTAACCGGCATGTCTCGTTATTGGTTGCCCGCGACGAAGCGGGTGTTTTTTCGATGGTAGTGAAAGCCACGCGCAGGTATCGGTAACTTATAGCGCGGTGTTTTTACCTTAACTAGCTCTCCCATTGGCTTTATCCGCGATCTATAAGTTCATCTGGCGTTCCGATAAGCCATTCCAGCCGGAACATGAGTAACTTTTTCCCGCGATTCGTGTCTATCTGGACGGGTGATGCAATGGCCTTGATCCTAATTCGTTCCGGCCTGCATCAAAGGTCCTGTAGGAACGAGGAGGTTATTGAAAATGCGGAATCTAATAGGGAAATTTGAGACGATCCTCGCAACGGTCGTTTTTGCCGGAGCTGTTCTGAGCGCTCCTTTGGTTGCCAGCGCGTCGGCTGTGCCTGCCGGCGCACAGGTTCAGGCGGGGGATAACGAGGCCTCTGCCGCCCAGTCACGGTTGAACAAGAAGCAATACCAGAATGTTCATGTAACGATAAATGACGGAGTTGCTACCCTGTCGGGAACAGTTGACCTTTACGAGTACAAGGCCGACGCGCAGAAGACCATGTTGCACACCAAAGGCGTGAACGCGGTGCGTAACCAGATTGAAGTCACTGGAAACGTGCCGGACGAGGAACTGCAGAAGAAGCTTTCTGACAAACTGGCGTATGACCGAGTCGGCTACGGCAACGTATTCGACGCTGTCGGGTTGAAGGTGAACAACGGTGTGGTCACTATAGGCGGCCACGCTCACAACTATGTGAATCGCGACTCGGCGCTCGCGGTGGTGGCAACCACTCCTGGCGTAAAGGACATAGTAGATGAGCTAGAGGTCGATCCTGTCTCGCCGATGGACGACCAGACGCGCATGGCCGTGGCTCGCGCTGTTTATGGGTTCACGACGTTGAACAAGTACGCGATCGATCCCGCG
>JADGNO010000229.1 GCA_017883405.1 Occallatibacter sp.
AACGGCGCAAGAAGCACCAACGGCGCAAGAAGCACCAACGGTGCCAGAAGCACAAACGGGGCGAGAAGCACGAGCGGAGCTAGAAGTACGAACGGAGCTAGAAGTACGAACAGAAGCTCCAACGGCAACAGCAGGTCTGCTCGACCAGCATCACGGCCTTCGAACGGTCATCACACAAACAGTGCGCAGAATGGAAAGCCCTCGACTGCGGCGGCAAGCCAACGCAACGGCCACACCGCCAAGCCGGCCAGCAAGACCGGTGCGGCATCGCGCAACGGCGGCGACCTGCTGCGCAAGAGCACTTCACCACGCAAAGATGTGCGAACCAATGCACGTACCTCCCGGCCCACGCGTAAGCCTGCGCTTTCAGCGGGTGCGAAGGCAGGCAACAGCAAACGGTACGGCTTTACTGCTCCTGCAAAGCAGCGTACGAAGAAGCGCGGATGAACTCGGCAGAAGACCTCTCACTTTCCAATTCGCCGAACCGCAAGGTGATTGTGGCAATCGATGGGCCGTCAGGTGCGGGCAAGAGCACGCTTGCCCGTCATCTGGCCCAGCACTTCAGCTTGCTCAATCTTGAAACGGGAGCCATGTATCGTGCTTTTGGCCTGAAGGCATTGCGCGCCCATTGCCCCGTGGACGATCCCAAGGCGCTTGAAATTCTTTCGACCGAAACTACGATTCACCTTGAGCCGGGCGAAGCAGAGAATCGTGTGTTCCTCGACGGCGAAGATGTGACCGGCCAATTGCGCAACCAAATCGTTTCCGACGCGGCATCGCGGGTGAGCGTGTTTCCCGTCATCCGCGCGTGGATGGTGCGTCGGCAGCAGCAGATGGGCGAGAGCGGCGGCATCGTCATGGAAGGCCGCGACATCGGCACCGTCGTCTTTCCAAATGCCGAAGTAAAAATCTTTCTCGACGCGGCCCCTGAAGTTCGCGGCATGCGGCGCTACGAGCAGCTTGGCCAGACAGGACGCAAACCAGAAATCCAGCCTGAAGAAGTGATTCGCGAACTGCGAGAGCGCGACTTCCGCGATCGCAATCGCGCCGATTCACCGCTGCGGCCGGCTCCCGATTCGGTTCTTCTCGACTCCACCGACATGACACTGGAAGAAGCGGTGCGCGCCGCCGAGGCGATTGTCGAGGCAAAGCTGACCACTGCCCACACCAACTCCTGAGATCAATCCACGAACCTCAATTGCTTCTTTCGCGCATTGCTTCACTGAGCGGGAAAGTAGCAATTGCCAATTCGCCACCCCAGTAAGATAGGCTTTACTTATGGAAGTAACCTGCTCACGCTGCAACCAGGCCGTGCCGGAAGATAGCTGTTTCTGCCCGGTGTGCGGTCTGCCTCAGCTTGTCTACTCCGCTGAGAACGGCGGCGCGGAGGGCCAGCCGGAGCGGTGGAATGAGGCAGTGCGCGATGCGAGCAGTGTGGCATGGAAACCTGCCTTACGCTCAGCCCTGCTGCTGGCAATTCCAGCTGGAATCATGAGCAACATGCTTTCTCCTTTCAGCATTATCGGGATGCCGTTGATGGCCATTGCCGGCGCCTGGGTCGTATACCTTTACATGCGCAATCAGAAACCGGCATGGATCACCATAGGCGCCGGCGCCCGCATTGGACTGGTGACCGGAATCCTTGGGGGCTGGTCGGCCGCTGCCGCTACCGGTGTGACTCTGTTCGCCATGCGTTTCTGGCTGCACCAGGGAAAGTTCTACGACACACTCTGGCAGACTCTTACGCAACAGATGAGCCAGCAATGGATTTCAATGGGCGTCGACGCGCAGACCATCGCCCAGATGCAACAACTGTTGTTGCCGCCGGAAGGCCGCGCCGCATGGCTGCTTGGCGCGCTCAGCATGCTTGCTACCTTGCTCTTGCTGTTCGCTGTCGCTGGCGGAGCCATTGGGGCACGCCTGCTTGCCCGCCGTCGCCGGCCTGAGATTTAGTCTGGCAGCTTCGCCGCCAAAAACACACTACCAGCTAATCGAAAAATGCACAGGCGCAGTTCCTGCGCGAGCGGCACAATTGCTCTCGAATGATCTGCGTGGGCGGTGGCTCAAAAAGCGCTATTTGTGCGCGTGGGCCGCGTGTTGCTGCTCCTGCTCGAATAGATGGCACAACGCCTTCTCGGGGCAGATATGATGCGCTTCCAGCTGGTCCAGTTCCTTAGAAGATTCGACGCAGGAAGCAATCGTCATAAAGCAGTCCAGGCATCGCGTGTTGTATGTGCCGTTTTCGTTTTGCGTGCGGCTATACATGGGCTCTCCAGAGTGCTCTGAGATTCTGCGATGTTAGCCTCGCAATTATTTCCACGGCGTGATTCGCATCACTCCCCCGTGTGACGCGTTTACTGCCCCTCTATGCCGATGTCCGGATTTCGGCGAAGCTGCCAGCAAGCGCTCTCGCCGCCCTGGTCGAAGAGCGCCACCGCGCAGGGAGCATCGAATGTGCCCAAGAAGTCGATCTCTGTCTTGCGCGCCTTTTGCGGAATCGACACGAATTTGTTCACCGTCACCTTGGACTGCGGCGATCCGCGCAGCCGATAAATGGCCCAGTCGCCCGTGTAGACGATTGCGAACAACACCGCCACTACTGCAACAATCCGAAGCATCCAGACGAAGAGCCAACGTATCATTCATCGGCCTCCCGACCGCGGTGTCTGGCTAAGAATAACCGATCGTTCCCTCGTGTTACCCTGTCCGCATTATGAAATCCAGGTTTCTTCTGGCGCTTATTGCTCTCGCGTCATTACAGGTACTTGGACAGAATTCTCAGACCACACCGGCTGTACCGGCCTTGCCGAGCGATCCTCTAGCTTTCTTCGAATTAGCTGTTCCCCACTACGACTTCTCTGACCCGAAGTTGAAACCATGGCACCTGAAGGCGAGCTACGAGATCTACAACTACGATGGCAAACTCGCCACGAAAGGGACTTGGGAATATTGGTGGGCATCGCCGAAGGTACGCAGAAGAAGTTGGGAACGCCCTGGCCTGTCGCGTACAGATTGGATCACCGCAGACGGCACCATCTTTCGCAAAGATAGCGGTGAAGCTCCGCTCTATTTTGAAAGAAGGCTCGAAGACACGATTCTGTATCCGGGACCAAACTACGAGATGATAAAGGCCGGTGATTTGAAGCTGGGCCTCAAGACGGCCGCGCCTGGAAGTGGCAACTTAAGTTGCCTCACCGTTACATCTAAAACTGAAGACAACGGCAAGCCACGTGTCGTGCCGCTATCCACGCCCCCCAATTACTGCTTCGATCCTGAAACGATGGCCCTGATGGGTAGTTACTCAAATCAATCCTTGAGCAAATACAGCCAGTTCGTCGTCATGCAAGACCATTATCTGGCTCGGCGAGTAACCGTGCAGGTTGGGCGGCAGGCAATGATCAATATTTCGGTTGACGCCATCGATGGAATTGACGAAAACGATCCCGCACTTAATCCTCCTGCCGACGCCGTTCCATTGCCGGGGAGCGCCCACTACACATCCGATTCTCCTCCGCCGGCGAAATTGGCCGGTGGAAAACCGCTCAAGCAAGTAAGTCCTCAAATTATCGGCCTGCAACGTCTGCATGGCGTCATTTTCTCCTGCGTACAGATTGGACTCGATGGAAAAGTGCGCCGGGTGGAAGTGCTCTCAACTCCATCCAGGCTTGTTGCAGACGCCATCGTCGATGCAGCAAAACAATGGGAATTCGAACCGCTCACAGTGGATGGCAAACCTGTAGAGATGGAATTCCCAATTGTTATAAATACAATTCCGTAGGTTCAAGAGATAGCATTGCACCTACAAACAGCAACTAAATGGGCAGCCCGCGGGCTGCCCATTTTGCACTCCCTCGTTAACCTCACTTCACACTCGCCGCCCGCGGCGAAATCCCGCTCAACTCCGCAGCTCGCGCCTCAGCATAAGCCGCCGCGCCCATCAGCGCGGTTTTGCTTTCAAGAATTACGCGCACCGGCGTATTCACCAGTAACTGGCTCAGGCGACCTTTGTCCGTGAATGCCTTCATGAACGTGCCGTCCTTCAGCTTTTCAAGAATGCGTGGCGCTATGCCTCCACCCACGTACAGTCCACCGAGCGACAAAATCTTCAGCGCCAGATTTCCGGCTTCTGCTCCGTAGGCCGAAACGAACATGTCCAACGTCTTCTCGCAGATCTCGCTCTTGGCAGCAAGCGCCAGTTCCGTGATCACCGCATTCGGATCTTCCTTCGCCATGCGCTCGGCCAGCCATGCCGGTTCATCCAACCCGCGCACTTCGCGCAGAAATTCGTAAATGTTGGGCAGCCCCTGTCCGCTTACGACACGTTCAAAACTGATGCGCCCGTTGTACTTCTGCTTCAAAAAACGCAGCAGGTCGATCTCATCTTCGTTGCGCGGCGCAAAATCCGAGTGGCCGCCCTCCGACGGATATGGAACGTAATCGCGCCCATCCCAGATCATGAAGGCTTCGCCCAATCCGGTTCCCGCCGAGATGAGTGCGCGGTTGGCCATCTGGCGCGCGTCGCCTTCGCTCAGCGTGTAGATCTGTTCTGATGTAAGTTCAGCGATGCCGTAGCCGTTTGCCTGCAGGTCGTTGATCAGGAAAACGTAGTCAATCTTCAGCCGCGTGGCGAGTTCCCGGCTGTCGAGCGTCCAGGGAAGATTGGTAAGGCGCAACCGCCCTTCGCGCACCGGCCCCGGGACGCCGAAACATGCCGAGGTAATCTTCTCCGAAACAATGAATTCCTTGACGATCTCCTCAAGCCCGGAATAATCCTTGGCCCAATACTGTTTGTCGCGCGTGTGCTTCAGATTGCCGTTCACAAAGTCGTACAGCGCCAAATTAACTTTGGTGCCGCCTACGTCTCCCGCCAGAATCATCCTTCTCTCTCCAAAAAGCCGCAGCCGTCTTCATCCGTCGCGGGCAGCTGTGAGGCTGCGCTCTTGTCCAAGATCAATGTGAGTATACCGCTCGATGGCCATATCAATTGACTAGGCAACCGCTCTGTATCCCTCGCACCTGTAAGCACTTCCTTGAGCACGCCTGCCTTGTCCGCGCCGCCGATCAAAAAGAAAACCGAGAGGGCATTATTGATAACCGGCCAGGTAAGTGTCATGCGCCACGCATTCATTTGCGGCACATGATTCGGTACCGTGAGCCGCATCATTTCGTTTAACGCCTCGGTGTGCGGGAACAGCGAAGCCGTGTGTCCGTCCGGTCCCATACCCAGTTGCACCAGGTCAAAACGCGGGGCCTCTGCACCCTCAAGCCTAAAGCCGTTGCGCAGCCCCGACTCGTAGCGCGCCGCAGCTACTTCCGGGTCGAGTTCCCCTTCCATGCGGTGGATCTGCTCAGGCCGCAGCGGCGCATGGTCAAGCAGCGCTTCACGCGTCATACGGAAATTGCTCTCCTGATCATCGGGCGGCACGCAGCGCTCATCCACCCAATAAAGTTCAAGCTGATCCCACGGCATGCGCGCGCGCCAAGGCTGGTGGGCATCGCCCATCAGATGAAATGCCGCCTTGGGCGTAGAGCCTCCGCTGATTGCGATTCGGGCCCGGCCGCGCGCAATCACCGCTTCCTCGGCCATCTCAACAAAATACTGTGCCGCCCGCGAGGCAAGCGCCGCCGGGGTCGGCTCTACAAAGTAGATGATCTTGAGCTTCCGGGCCATGAAGTCTCCCTCTCGTCTCTACGTTACACGCGCAGAGTTATCCGTTTTGTGATTTCTTCGCGACAGGCAAGAGTTGACAGAGCTAACCTCCGGGTCAACCGTGCGAAAGCTCAATTTGAAAACTTGTTTTCGCGGTGAAGTTACTTTCCGATGTAGTCACGATACTGCAACTCAAGAACGCCGGCAGCGCGTGCCAGCGCAAGCTTGGAAACGTTGTAGCGGTACAAGCTCTGGACCAGGTTGCTTTCAGCCGACGCCAGCGTGGCCTGCGCAGTCACCAGCGGCAAATTGTCGTCCACCCCGGCATTCACGCGATCTGTTTCGTCACTCAATGCCGCCGTTGCCAGGTCGACATTTGAGCGCGATACTTCAACAAGTTGTTTGCTGGCGGCTACGTCAAGCAGCGCCGAGCGCACCTGTTGATCAATGTGGACGCGAAGGTCCGCCAGTTGCGCATTCACTGCGTCAAGTTGCGCCTGAGACGCATCTTCATTGCCGCGCAGTCCCGCCTCGCGGAAAATAGGAACGCTCAATGTGCCCATAGCGAGAAAGTCGCCGTGCGTACCCGCGCCGTTCACGGTACTGGTCCCGTAATAGCTGTTGAACTTGAGCGTCGGCAGTCGCTGGCTGCGATAGGCGGCGTGAATTGCTTTGTAGCCCACTACAAGGTTCTGCAGGTTCTGGTAGTCCTGGCGATTTTTATAAGCAGTGGCGCGCACTTCTTCCGGCGTCTGCTCGGTCAGGTCGTTGTAGGGTGCGGGATCAGTGAGCGCGATGTCCTGCCCCGGGTCAAGACCGATTTCACGCTTCAACAAAATAAGGTCTTTTTGATCGTGATTTTGCGCGGCCAGCAAAAGTTGCTGCTGCGACTGCAACTGCACCTTCGCGCGCAGCTCCTCGAGGTTTGCAACCACGCCGGCCTCATGCGAAGCGTGCGCATGATCGAGCAGTACCTGGCTTTGCGCCACCAGCGCCTTTGCGTTATCCACTTCGCTTGAGGCGGCGATTGCATGCAGATAAGCGGTCGCCACCTGCTGAACCACCTCGCCCCGTGCGGTCATTTTGCCGAAATGCGCCGCGCGTTCAGCGGCTCCAGCGGCCTTCCACCCAGCGATCACTGGACCCGAGAAAAGCGTTTCGCTGTAGTGGATCTGGCCCTGCGTAAGCGTGTCTTTGGTGATGAGCGAGAGGGCAGGCATGGTGCCGCCCGGAAACAGCACCGCGAACTTTTTGATGACGCCTGGCCCGAAACCCTGCGCGGCCAGATCATGCTGATAAAAGCCCGTGTCGCCGGTCAGCGTGATGGTGGGCAAAAACTGCTGCAGAGCCTGATTGCGCTCGCCGTGCAGAACCTTTTCAGAGTTCTCCGCTTGCTTGAGCCCCAAATTATTTTCCAGGCCGCGGCGCACTGCGTCGTCAAGCGATAGTTTTAGTATTTCGCTGGTACGCGGCTGCGCCGTCACGCTGCCATAGAACGGATTTGCAGCCGAAGTCGGGTTCGACCCCTGCGACCACGCAGGTGCAGCCAAACCCGCCAATAAAATAATGGCGGAAATACCATGTACGGCCCCGCTGCGGAGTCCAGTTTGTAGAAAACGCTTCACCTTCATCTATTCTCTCAGATGATCCGGGTGGCCGAGCGGATGCAGCAAACCGCTCATTTCTCAGGCGATTGGGCCGGATGTATCCAGATGGCGTTGCCGCCTCCCGAAACCATCCTGACATCAAGCACAGTGTTGCGATCAACGGCCTGTTTCGACAGCGTGGTGTGGGTAGGCTCTTCGCCAGCGTCGGGAGCATCGGCGTAGATTTCGGCCACATACTTGCCTTCGCCCAGGAAGCTCAGCGGTGCCTCGATGTTGCGATCATCCCAGTTAGTCAGCGTGCCGATGTACCAGTCCTTACCGCTGCGGCGCGCCAGCGAAATCCACCGCATGGGCTCGCCGCCGATCGCGTGCACTTCATCCCAGGTAGTCGGAACACGCATGATGAAATCGAATTCCTTTTGCCCGGCATAGTGCTCAGGGTAGTCCGACACCATTTCGAACGGGCTCTCGAAGACAACAAAGAGCGCGAGCTCCTGCGCGCGCGTTCCCAGCCCCATGGGCATGAACTGGCGCGGCACAAACGTCTTGAGATTAGCGTTGCCGAAAGCACCCGGCGTGTAATCCATCGGACCTGACAACATGCGGGTAAATGGAAGCGTAGCGTTATGCGGCGGTGATGTACGGGCGCTCCACTTCAGGTACTCCTTGCCCATCACACCTTCGCGCGTGATCACGTTCGGATACATGCGCCGCAGTCCGTCAGGCTTGAACGCGCCGTGAAAATCGACCATCAGATGATGCTGCGCAGCCAGATCCGCAACCTTGCGATACCAGTTCACCATCCACTGATCGTCGCGATTCATAAAGTCGATTTTGACGCCGGCAATTCCCCACTTTTCAAATTGAGGAAAGGCCTGGTCCATGTATTTGTCAACGGAACTCCAGTGCGACCACAGCCAGAGCTTTACGTTCTTCTCTTTTGCATAGCGCACCAATTCAGGCATGTCGATCGCCGGGTCAACCTGCGTAATGTCAGCCAGCGCCGAATAGTCGTTCGCGCTTTTCCGTTCCGGAGCCTTGGCCCATCCCGCATCGATCATCATGTAGGCAAATCCCGATGCCGACGAGAAGTCGATGTAGCGCTTCATCGTCGCGGTGTTCATGCCCGTTTTAAACGTTACGCTGGGCGCGGCCTCGCCACTCCACCAGTCCCATGCAGCCTTGCCAGGTTTGATCCACGAAGTATCAGCGATCTTCGAGGTCGGATTGAGATTGAGAATGATGTTGGACTCGATGAGCCTGGCAGGCTCGTCGGCGATCATCAGCACGCGCCACGGGCTTGAAAACGGCGTCGACGTTTCAACTGCATAGCTCGTGTCGGTCTTGCCCTCCGAGTCGACATGCGGCGACAAGTCAGCGCGCACGCTGAGACTCTGCTGCCCGCCCATTCTGCGTACATACATGCCGGCGTAATTGTCGATGTCGGCTTCGGCGATGGCCACTGATCCCAGTCCCGGCAATTCGGCAAGATAGGGCAGGCCGATGATCCAGTCATTGTGCAATCCGTTCACATTGCGCATTTGATACTCATCTTCATACGACGATTGATAACCGTCGAGAATGAGCGGATACGTAAGAGCGTCCTTTGCATATCGAAACTCTGTAAGCTCGTTCGCAATCCGCACCTTTGTGAGGGATGCCTGCTCCGGCAGGCTGTAGCGGAAAGCAACGCCGTCGTCGAAGGCTCTCAATTCAACCGTAAGTTTGCGTCCGGATTCGTCCTGGTAGTCTGCGCGCGCGCCGTTGTAGTGGTTGCGTACTGTGCTGGTTTTACCAACCGGAATGCTGTATGTCTCGTCCGCGCTCTCCGGCTGGCTTGCAATCAGGTGCATTCCCGGGCCGAGGTCGGGCTGCCCGACGATCATAAGCCCAAGTTCCGCCGGTTCCATAAGCCGCTTGCCGTGGAAGTCTACCGCATACTGCAAATGAGAAGTGGGTGACGCGTTGCGACCGCGAGCAAAAACGTTCTCAGAAAGCGTAATGGCGATCTGCCCATTGGGCGAGGTAACCGTTAGCGGACCTGCACTGTTGCCTTGCGCCGAAGAGGCCGCAACTGCAATGGAAATGACAAGGATGCCGGAGAATGCATTTCGCAAACTAAACATGTTTACTCCCACCCGTCTGGATCGTACCGCGGGCAATCATTTTTTAGAGACGCACCAGTATACGTCGGGACCATCGTGGAAGCATCGTCAGACGGCTTTGCCGGATCAGACTGAAGAGAGAGCGGATTCCGCCCAGTCTACTGCTTGCCCGTAACAGCTTTGCAGGTGCCCACGGTCCAGCGCATTCAACTTCACAAGAGCGTCACATGCGGCCCAATCACCCAGCTCATGTTTCAAAAGCCACGCCAGCAGACAACGTTCCGGAATCGAATCGCCGGCGAGCGCTTGGCGAATTTCTTCTCGCAGCGGCAATGTTGGCGCCAGCTCCTCAATGGGGACCTGCAGCATGGCGGGAAGCAAGCTCAGCAATCCAAGCAGGTACTGCTCAGTCGAATTCAGGTTGCAGGACTGCGCCGCCAGCTCGCAGAATCGCCCGCGTATAAAAGCCATCCGCAGCAATTCCTGCGGCTGTCCGGCATTGAATTCGCTGGTTATGGCGAGCGTCGCTATATGGCGAAACGCATCTTCACCGACGGCAACAAGTGCACTCTCAACTGATTTCACCCCCTGCTGCAAGGCAAAGAGCGGTGAATTGATCAGGCGAAGCAAACGGTAGGTAAGCGATGCGTCGCGTTTTACTAACCGGCTCACCTTGTGCAGATCGATGGAATCGTTGTGCAGCAGTCGAAGTATCTCAACCTGTGAGAGACGATTGGCCGGCACCTTCCGGTTCTTAATCAGCATTGGCCGGCAAAAATAGTAGCCCTGGATGAGCGTGAATCCTTCAGCGCAGACTTCCTGGTATTCCTCGCTGGTCTCAACCTTTTCCGCAATCAGCGCCACCGCATAATGACCAAGCCGGCTCAGCAGCCGCTCCCGTTCCGTATGGGCTGTCAGGCGCACGTCCACCTTGACGTAGTCTGCCAATTCAACCAGCGGTTCAATGCCGGGTCGCCATACAAAATCGTCAAGTGCAAGTCGAAAGCCTGCAACCTTCAGGCGCCGACATGCTTCGATCAGCTCGGGCGTCGGCTCCAGATCTTCAAGAACTTCGAGAACCGTCATGCTGGGGGGCATCACATCTACCAGCGATTCGGTGAGCGATTCACGGGTGCAGTTAACAAACGCCGTCACTCCGCCGGTGAGCTTATCAAGCCCAAACATAACTGAGTTATCGAGCATTGTTCTTGTCGCGAGATCGCCGTCACCAGTAAACGATGCCACGACGCCGCTGCGAAAAAGCAGCTCATACGCATGCAGACGGCCGCGCCGGTCAAGGATAGGCTGACGCGCAACATAGCGCATGTTGCCCATTCCATCCTGCGCCGCGTCAATTTTCAGTGTGCCCGATGTCACCATGCGCGCTTCCTTGACCGTTTATCGGCAGGCAAGTCGCATCTCTTGAAGCTGATCTTCCACGCGCTGACTTCAGCCCATGAACATGCCGCCGTTTACATCCAGCACATGGCCGGTGATGTAGGCAGCAGCGTCTGAAGCGAGGAATACCACCGACTGCGCGATTTCGGCGTCGGTTCCAGCGCGGCCCAGCGGAATGGTCGCAATCATCGCATCGCGCAGCTTTTCGTCGAGCACGGCGGTCATTGGCGTTTCAATATAGCCGGGCGCAACTGCATTTACCGTGATGCCTCGTGATGCAACCTCGCGTGCCAGCGAACGCGTGATGCCGATCAGCCCCGCCTTGCTGGCTGCGTAGTTTACCTGGCCCGCCTGGCCGGTACGGCCCACCACGCTGGAGATATTGATAATGCGCCCCCAACGGTTTTTGAGCATCGGCCGCAGAACTGCCTGGGTCACAAGGAACGCGCCGGTAAGATTGGTCGCCAGCACGTCATCCCATTCGGCGCGCTTCATCGTCATGGTCAGGGTGTCGCGCGTAATGCCGGCGTTGTTCACCAGGATTTCAACTTTGCCGAAACGTTCGAGCACAGCCTTTGCGCCGGACTTGATGGATTCCTCGCTGGCTACGTCGAGGGCGAACGCAGCTGCCTGACCGCTGGCCGCTTCAATCTCCGCGACCACTTCTTCCAGCTTGGCCTGGTTGCGCGCCGCCAGCGCCACCGTTGCTCCGGCCCGCGCCAGTTCAAGCGCGCATGCCCGTCCGATCCCCTGTGAAGCGCCGGTGACCAGCGCGATCCGCCCTTGCAAATTCGCCATAACTCTCTCGTGTACGCGCGCCAAAGGCTGCGCCCTTTCCGTTGTTCATTATATGTGCCGATGGCTCGCAAAATTAATCGAGCGTTCGCCGTCACTAAAACCTGCTACAGTGTTCGGCAGATTCCAAACAACTGGGAAAGGAGCGCTCTTATGCGTAACGTTGCTCTAAGTGGCGTGTTACGAAATTGCCGCGTGGGCAAATTCGTTTCATTCGCAATGCTTCTGCCGGTGTTTTGTGCAACGGCATTTTTCTTCGCTCAACCGTTAGCGGTCGCGCAGGGCTCAAAATCTCCTTCCGTTTTGCCTGCCCCCTCTGAAGGCAAAGCGATCGTTTGCATCTATCGTGTGGGTAGATTCACGGGGTCCGCCTCGCACGACGAGCTTTATGTGAACGACATTCATTTAGCCAAACTCCTCAACGGCGAGTACGCATTCACTGAAGTGCCGCCGGGGACCGTGGTCATTTCCGGACTTCCGAAGATGTACTACGGAAGCGTCATCATGTCTGCCGGCGCGGCACTGAACCAGGCAAGGCAGAAAGAGAATGAGCGGGCGCGATTTGAAGCGGAGGCGGGCAAAACTTATTACATGAAGTGGACCGCGGGGACCATGGCGACGATGATCAAAGTCACCGCAGTGGATCCCGACGCTGGGGCTAAAGAGATGAGCAAGCTTCACTTGTCCAAGCCGCCGGAGGATGACGCCGACAAGGCTAAGGATAAGCAAGAATCGAAATAGGCTTGTTGCGCCAACGGGCCTGAGAAAGGCACTCTGGGCGCGCAATTACGACGGCGTAACTGCCGCCGCTACTGGTCGTGTCACCAGCGAGGAGCGCACGAATTCCCTGGGCCAGATGTACACCGCCAGCCTGCGCGAATAGTGCAGGATCGGATCTGTATTGGGCAGCGTGAGACCGATCGAGGTTGCCAGGTCGTTGCGCTCGATCTCAGCTTCCGCATCCTCAAGCGGCCACGGAACATAGTGCAGGTTGGCGCGGACGGGCTGGCCGGTGCGGTCGGTGCTGAAGAGGCAGGTACGCTCGGCTACAAAGTGTTCCAAAGTTCCGCTGCGGTTTTCGGCCAGTCGCGTACTGGGCCCCAGGCCCCGATAGCGCGCGTTGAAAACGACTTCGCGATTTGAAAACCGGCGCCGGCTGTAAAACGCGAATTCACGCTCTGACCGCTGCTCCAACTGCATGTTCGACCAGTAGTAAGGCAGGTGATAAAACGTGCGCGCGGCCAGCACAGCCATCAGGTTGCTGGCGTCGATTGAGAAGCAATAGATGCCCGGTGTGCGCGTGAACTGGTCGCGAACATACGTGCGCAGGTTCAGGTCAGGAAAACTGCGGATGCCCGGCACCGGCGGCACTCCGCGAACCTTGATGCGGTCAAGCCAGAACGGAACCGCGCCCAGCCACGCCGATCCCTGAAACGTATCGACCTCGAGCCAGTCGGGCAACAGGGCGGCCATTTTTGCAATGGGAATGGGCCAGTGCGCAAACAGCAGATCGTTCCAGCGCTGGGTAAGCGCCCAACGGCCGGAGGGCAGCGGCCTTGGCCGGTGCGACGTACGTAGCTGAAATTGCTGCATATTCTGGTTCAGCCTAACCGTCTGAGCCCGCACTGCCGGGGTAACCGGCGACCTTTTGGTCATGAGGACAAAACTGCCACCCTCATGCCGTATTCTGTTCGCGAGACTAGAAAAATGTCCAGTGAAACTTTCGTAGCTCCCCGCGCAAGTAATCAAACCAGCGTCTTTGCGGTACACGGCGCCGACCCCGAGGTGCTGGCCTTTGCCATGGCCAAGTACTCCCGCTCCTCCCTCTCCATGCGCGAGTCGCTGGCCGAAATCAGCGCGCAGCGGGCCGAACAGTTTCTGAACACCTTCTACTTTCAATATGGACATCGCTCCATCGCCGACCTGGCCCACATCGCTTTCGCCATCGAACGGCTGAGCCTGCTGGCCGCCATTGTTCTGGTAGACGAGCAACGGTGGGACGGGCAGGAGCGCTCCACGCGCTATCAGAATTTTATGAAGTCGGGCTGGTATTTTCCTGATTTTGGAGAAGATCAGGCCTCGGCCGCTACCTACACTGCGACGATTGACAACCTGTTCGCCACTTACCAGTGCACCACTGCTGCCGTGCAGGATCTACTGCGGCAGAAAATCGCCTGCCCCGAAGGGCTGAAGCCTGACGCCTATGAGCGCACATTGAAGGCCCGCGCTTTTGACGTCGCGCGTTACCTGCTGCCACTGGCGACGAATACGTCGCTCGGCCAGATCGTGAGCGCCCGCACGCTTGAAACGCAGGTGTCGCGGCTACTCTCGCATCCCGTAGCTGAGGTGCGTGACCTTGGAACCAAGCTACGCGAAGCCGCCACCGACCCTGCGTGGAATGTGAACGCGCAGGCCGCCGCAGCTTTCGCTGAAAAGGTAATCGCCGCCGATCCAGAGCTTGCCGCAGAGGCTGCGCAATTCCTCACCCGCGACGTTCGCACCGCGCCAACGCTGGTAAAGTACGCGCAGCCCAACGAGTACCTCACCAAATCCAATGCCGAACTGGCGCAGGCCGCGAACGATCTGCTTGGCGATGTGCCGATTGATGAAGCGCCGCTTGTGGATCTCGTTGAGCAGTCTGAGCCGCCCGAAGTGGAACTGGCGGCTACGCTGCTGTACGCGGGCGGCCACCACTCCTACCGTCAAATACGCGACCTGGTGGCCAACATGCCCGCCGCCCGCATCAGTGAAATCATTGACTTGGGCCTGCGCCATCGCGGCAAGCACGACGAGGCTCTGCGTGCCTTCCACGCCGGCGCGGGTCTTCGCTTTGACATCCTGATGGACATTGGCGGATTCCGCGACATGCATCGCCACCGCCGCTGCACGCAGATCATTCAGGGCTTTACGGCGAAGCACGGATACGAGACTCCGGGCGCGGCCGACCTTGGCGGTGACGCCGACATTCTGGCTGAGGCGGGTATCGCCGCCGAATACAACGCTGCAATTGAAGCCGCGCAGGCCGCCAGCATGCAGATCGCAACGGCGTCGGCGCCGGAGGCAGCACAGTCCGCCCTATACCTGCTGCCGCTGGCAACGCGTATCCGAAGCCTGTTCAAAATGGATTTTGCCGAGGCACAGTACATCACCGAACTGCGCTCCGGCCCCGCCGGGCACTTCAGCTATCGCCGCGTGGCATGGGAGATGTATTTGGCCATCGAGCAACAACATCCCCTGCTGGCTAAACACATTCGCGTCACGGACTTTACCAAGCCGATTGATATTTTGCAGCGGTAATTCGCTGACCGCTCGTAACAGACTCCGGGTGCCCGGGTCCCGCTTTTGGGACCTGGTAAAGCACGAGCCTCGTTTGGAGTCTGCAAGTGGAACCCTGTCGCGCACCCAAGAACCCGCTACCTCTAATATGAGAAAATTGGATCTTGCAGATGCAATCAAAGTACCGCCTTCTTGTGGTTCGCCTAGGCGCCATGGGCGACATTCTTCACGCGTTGCCTTCAATCACGGCGCTACGGCAGGCGCACCCCACCTGGCAAATTGACTGGGTAGTGGAGCCGCGCTGGCAGGCATTGCTGGCCGTGCCCGGAACCACCGAACGCGGCGCGCAGATGCCGGTAGTTGACCACCTGCATTTTGCGCCCACCAAGGACTGGCGAAAAGGCCCCCTGAGCCGCAGGACGATCACGTCGGTCGCTACACTCCGCTCACAGCTCAAAGCCTCAACATACGACGCCGTGATTGACGTGCAGGGCGCCATGCGCTCGGCCGTACTTGCGCGCATGGCCGGCTGCCAGCGCGTCATTGGCGAAGCAATGCCGCGCGAAGCCGCCGCGCGCCTTCTGTTCAGCGAACAGGTGATCACACACGGCGCACACGTTATCGAGCAGGACATCGAGTTGGCTCAAGCGATCGCCGGCGATGTGCTGCAGTGGGTTCCGCCCGTGTTGCCAGTGGACCCGGCGGCCGAAGCGTGGTGCGATACGCTGCTTGCTTCAAGCGGAACGAGGCCTGTTGCGCTCATCAATCCCGGCGCGGGCTGGGGAGCCAAGGTGTGGCCGGTGGAGCGATACGCAGAGGTGGCTCGCGGCCTGATCGTGCGCGGATACAGAGTGCTTGTGAATGCAGGACCACACGAAGAAATGATGGCCGACACGATCGTCAAAGGTACGCTCGGCAATGCGATTCCGCTCTCTACAACGCTTGAGCAGCTCATCGCCGTAACCCGGCGTGCATCGTTGTGCATCGCCGGCGATACCGGGCCTCTGCATCTTGCCTGCGCCCTCGGCCGCCCGGTTATCGGAATTTTTGGGCCCACCGATCCGAGCCGTAACGGGCCGTTTGGAACGCGCTTCAGAGTGCTGCGAAACCCCCTCAGCAAGCGCGATCACACGCGGCGTCCGGAACCGGAAGCTGGCCTGCTGACCATTCAACCGGACGACGTGCTGCGCGCAACCGATGAATTGCTGGCCGAGGAAAAGGCCTGATGGCCGACGAGCAGCAGGATTGGATTTCGCAGTGGCAGAAGATAGCGCGCCGCATTCGCGTGCCGTTGGGTTTCGTTGCCGCGGCGCTTTATCTATTCAGCCTGTGGCAACATGCGCCGCAACCTGCCGCAGTGGAGTGGAGCCTGTTGCTGGTGCTGCCGGGATTGTGGCTGCGCGCGTACGCCTCAGGATACGTAAAGAAAAACCGCGAGCTTACGGTGACCGGCGCGTATGCGCATACGCGCAATCCGCTCTATCTTGGTTCGCTGATCCTGGCTCTCGGCTTTGCACTTAGCGCGCGCAACTGGTGGATTGGAGCAGGCTTGGTCTTGATGTTATTCGCGATCTACCTGCCGGTGATTCGAGGGGAAGAGGCGTTTCTGCGCGAGCGTTTTCCCGAATTCACGGAATACGAGCGCCAGGTACCTCGGCTATTGCCCCGGTTGAGTTCCTTCAACGGCGTCCCCGGAAGATTTTCGTGGAGCTTGTACTGGAAGCATCACGAGTACAATGCGACTCTAGGTTCGGTGGTGATGGTGGCAGCGTTGACAATTAAGCTGATCTGGCT
>JADGNO010000230.1 GCA_017883405.1 Occallatibacter sp.
CACAAAGATCAGGAGAATAGACGCGATGAGTCATGGATTGAATATTCGTAAGGATGGCGAGTTGGATTTACTTTCGTTGGGTGCATTGATCCATCGGCTCGACACAGGGATTATTCCCTTTCGCAAGGCGACGGAATGCAAGATTCACGTGAGCGGCGGTGAGTTCAATGTGGCCGCCAACCTGGCGGACTGCTTTCAAATGCGGACGGCAATCGTTTCGGCGATGGTGGATTACCCCGTCGGCGATCTGATTGCGGAGCGGGTTAAGGCGATGGGCGTGAAGCCTATCTACAAGTACTTCAAGCACGACGGTGTTCATGGACCGAACATGGCGACCGTGTTTAGCGACCAGGGACACGGCGTGCGTCCTCCGGTGGTTTTCTACAACCGCTGCAACGAAGCTGGCGCGCAACTGAAGCCGGGCGACTTTGACTGGAAGGCGATTTTTGCGCAGGGCGTGCGCTGGGTTCACTGCGGCGGGCTGTTTGCTTCGCTGTCGGCGACAACGGCAGCGCTTGCCGCGGAGATGATGAAGGAAGCCAAGGCTGCGGGCGCCATTACGTCGTTCGATCTGAATTATCGTGCGAAGCTCTGGAATATTCAGGGCGGCAACGCGAAGGCCGTTGAGACCATCGGCAAGATTGTTGAGAACGTGGATGTCTTAGTAGGCAACGAGGAAGACCTGCAGATGGGTCTGGGCATTCCGGGGCCTGAGGTCGCGGCGAAGTCAAAGCTGGACCCGAGCGTGTTCTTCGGCATGATCGAGAAGGTTACGAAGAAGCTGCCGAATGCGAAGGTGGTGGCGACGACACTGCGCGAGGTTCACTCGACCAATCACCATAGCTGGAGCGCGGTTGCGTGGGTGGACGGGAAGACCTACACCGCACCAACGGCCGAGCTGGATGTGGTGGATCGCGTGGGAGGCGGAGACGGCTTTGCGGCCGGCTTCATCTATGGGATGCTGGCCGGTGAACCGCCTGAGGAGGCGGTTAAGCTGGGATGGGCGCATGGTGCGCTACTAACTACATTCCCCGGCGACACGACGATGGCGACCATTGACCAGGTGAGGGCATTCGCCAAGGGCGGGTCGGCTCGCATTCAGCGGTAAAGAAATACAATCCAGGCCCTGCCGGCGGGCATCCATTGAGTGGATGCTTGCCGGTGGGGAATCGTGTGCCTGTAACTGATATCCTTGCCATGCAGATAGACGGAGGTCTCTCGTGGCAAAGGTAACTCTGGTTTTTGCGGTGCTTTTGTGTGCTCTTGGGTTAGCAGGCTACCTTGGAACCGGCAGCTTACATCCGACGGCGCTGATTCCTACCTGGTTCGGTTTGGCGCTTGGCATCTCTGGCTTGCTGGCCATCAGCCCCAATGAGGGGCGGCGCAAGCTGTTCATGCACATCAACGTGACCATTGGACTCCTGGGCTTTCTGGGTGCAGCGATCGAAGCGGTCCGTGGCTCTATGACTGCCACGTCGGCCGGCGTTCCGCCCGACCAGATTGCGCTGGCTTCGAAGCTCGCGATGGCCGCTCTGACACTGATTTACGTAATTCTTTGTGTGCGCTCGTTTATCGCCGCGCGCCGATCGGGGAAGGTGTAGCGCTTGGGAACTATGCGTGGCGGGATGGGCATGAGCATGCGCGCAGAGCGCTCGCCGCATGGTCGCGGAGCGCGTTCCGGCCAGGCGGATTTGCCCAAGAAGAAACCCAATCTGAAAAAGGTGTGGCCGCAGGTTCGCACGCTGGTAGCGCCGCGCATGGGCCTCTTAATGGCCGGCATGGCACTGATGGCCGTCAACCGTGTGGCAGGCCTGGTGCTGCCATTCATGTCCAAACCGCTGCTGGACAAGGTCCTTTCTACGCAGCACCCACACCCAGAACTTCTGCCACGCATTATCGCACTGGTTTTTTCGGCAATGGTAGTGCAATCCATCACTTCCTTCTCGCTCACACAATTGCTTTCAAAGGCCGGCCAGCGGCTGATTGCCGAGATGCGCCGCACAGTGCAGCGACATGTCGGATTGCTGTCGGTGGCCTACTATGATGAAAACCGAACAGGCCAGCTGGTATCGCGCATCATGACGGATGTGGAAGGCGTGCGCAACCTGGTGGGCACAGGGCTCGTGGACTTTGTGGGAGGCCTGCTTACCGCCCTTCTTGCATTTCTTTATCTATTGCATCTTAGTGCCACGGTCACGCTCACTGTCTTCACCGTGATGGGTGCTTTCGTCTTTGTCCTTCAGTATGCTTTCAAAACCATTCGTCCGATTTTTCGCGAACGCGGCAAGATCAACGCTGAAGTTACCGGCCGGCTGACCGAGTCACTGGGCGGCGTCCGGGTGATCAAGGGCTATCACGCCGAGGAGCGCGAGGCAAATGTGTTCTCAGCGGGCGTCGAGCGATTGCTAACCAACGTCATGAAGACCCTCACAATGACCAGCGTGCTCGGCTCTGCTTCAACTACAGTGCTTGGGCTCGTGTCTGGGCTGGTGATGTGGTTCGGCGGACATAGTGTTCTGAACCATTCCTGGACCGTTGGCGACTACTTCAGCTACAACATGTTCCTTGCCTTCATGATCGCGCCCGTTTTCCAGGTCGTGAATATTGGCACGCAGTTGACGGAGGCGTTTGCCGGACTGGACCGCACGAACGAGATCATGTCGGAACTGGAAGAAAACCAGACTCCTGGCCGCACACTGAAGATGCCGCCCATTGAGGGCAAAGTCCGCTTTGAAGATGTCGAGTTTGCCTACACGCCGGAAAAGCCCGTGCTGCACGGCATCAGCTTCGAAGCTAATCCGGGCACGGTAACGGCACTCGTAGGATCTTCGGGTTCGGGAAAGTCGACAGTTATCAGCCTCATCTGCGCCTTCCATACGCCGTCAAAAGGAGCCGTGCTGGTGGATGATATCGACTTGGCCAGCGTCAATCTGAATACCTTCCGTTCGCAACTCGGCGTAGTTCTACAGGACTCGTTTCTCTTCGACGGAACCATTCGCGAGAATATTCTTTTCTCGAGGCCGGATGCGACGGAGGAGCAGTTTCTCTTTGCCTGTCGCACAGCGCGAGTGGACGAGTTTGCCGAGCGCTTTCCGGATGCCTACGACACGATTGTTGGTGAGCGCGGCGTGAAGCTCTCCGGCGGGCAGCGGCAAAGGCTCTCGATTGCACGCGCACTGTTGGCCGAGCCTCGAATTCTGATTCTTGACGAGGCCACCAGTTCTCTCGACTCCGAATCGGAGG
>JADGNO010000231.1 GCA_017883405.1 Occallatibacter sp.
CAACTCCAGCGCCGCCACAGCGGATTCCGATCACGCACCTCGACTCGCCGCAAGGCGGCATGATCATGTATGGCACGGTGGACGGGGCTGCAACCCAGGCGGCCGCGATGAGCAAGATCCTGCGGATCGTGCATGAAAACTGTGGCGACAAGCCTCAGATCGGCAAAGTCTTCCGGTTCCGCGGCACAGAAACAGTCGGCGTGTTTTTCACCGTAATCAATCACCCTGGGGGAAACAAGCATGTCGCCGGTCTGGTGATCGCGGCGGCATCGGGTCCGCAACAGGTTGAGGCGGCATTGCTCTCTGACGAGTCTTCGCGTTTTGGCAAGACCGTGAATCCCATGATGAAGCAACTGTTTGGCGTCTGGCATCCGGGTGGCGGCGCGGCCAGCAGTCCGGCGAGTACGGGCTCATCGCGCCCCAGCGGCGGAGCCTCGGCCGGACCGGCGTCGCTGCACCCGGTTATGCTGCGCGACAACTCGGCCAGTGTGGCAATTCCCTCCGGCTGGCACATCGATCCCGGCAGCGGCGGCGGCAGTATTCAAGTCAAGGGGCCGCACAATGAGATCATCTATCTGAACGCGTCCTTTAGCGCTTCTGATCCGCGCGATCCGGCAGTGCGTCAGGGAATCATGTTGCAGCGGCAATATGGGCGTGGAGCTCCTGACAACAGGGTATATCTCCCCTACGGCGTTAATCTGCCTCAGGCCTTTGTTACGCTCTTCCACGATGCGCAGCGAAAAAACAATGTTTCGCCGTCGGCGATTCAAATCGGCAATGCAAGCCAGATTCCCGGGAAGCCCTGCGCAAGTCTGGAAGGAACGATGTCAGGCGGTCCTTTGCAGGGAGCATATCAATTCTTTGGCGTCTTCTGCGAAGAGCCGCCGGAGTCTGGCATGTGGCTGTCCAGCCTCTTCATTGCGTTGCTGCCGGAGTCCGTGGCGGCTCAGGAGCGCGCGACGGCCCAGGCTGTTCTGGACAGCTTCCAGGTGAATATGCAGGTGGTAAATGCGCAGGCCTCTGCCTACGCGGCTCCAGCGATTGAAGCCATTCATCAGGTCGGCAGGGAGGCGACAGCAAGGCATAACGCGACCGAGGCCGCCAACGACGCGCAACACGCCGGCTATTGGGCGCAGCAGAACGCCAATGCCGCTCAGCACTCCGAATGGAATGCCGGGCAAGACAACAACGCACGGAACGGCCAGGGTTTCAGCAACTACATACTCGATCAGACGGTGGTCCAGGACAACAATATGTACGGTAATGGCACCGTCGGCCACGGTACGGTCTGGAATTCCACGGCCGATGCACTCATCAAGGCCGATCCAAATCGGTTTGAATCGGTGGACACTCCCAATTACTGGAAAGGCACGGACTACTGATCTATCACCAGTCCTCCCCGCCCGCAAGGCGCAGAGCATTAAGGCGAGTGACGGCTTTCCAGAGGGCCGTCACTCGCACAAGCGGGCGAGATGAAACGAGCGATGGTTTGAGAACGGGGCAGTTAGTATCATGGCTGCAAGAATTGGGAATTAGCCCTGGACGAGCGCGGGCGGGGACGCCCGCACGACAGCCGGTCAGGAGACCGGCGATCCATTCAAAATCACGCGGTTATGGTACTAGATGGGGCAGCACCAACCAGCCAGCGCAGGCGTGAATGACTGAGTAGCCATTTGGTCAGGGCAAGCGAAGCTCCGTAGGTTACCGCGAAGATGCCCAGCAAAAAGCAGATCTGAACCGCCAAGTTTGTGTTCCAGCCGTGGCTGGTCAAAGCGTGAAGAATGGTCCGTTTGACGACGCCCATTATCAGAAATAACACGATCATATGGGTCAGATAGACTCCAAACGTAGTCGCGCGCACATTCACTACTCTCGGTGAAACCGGCTTGCGCAATTTGGAGATGGCCAGTACAACGAAAACTGAATATGCCTGGTTGCTGATGCGCAGAACATTCATGGGACTTGGGTTCCCGATGTTGGCAAGCACGGTCGATTCGAGTAGCGCGGCCAGTCCGGTCAGCATGGTCAGCGCAAGCAGCGCGGCTATAGAAGTGCGCGCGATCCATGCTTGAATCGCGCCAAAGTTCCGCGCAGCCCAAGCCCCCAGCCATTGATAGAAGATAAACCCGAACAGCGCTCCAGAGTGGTTCTTGACTGGTATCCAATGAGCATAGATATTCAAGCCATAGAACAAACTCAATGCCAAAAGCACGCCACCAAAGCGCAGATCGAATAGAAAGCGCCTGCAAGCGAGAAGGATACAAAGCGCAAGCAGCAGATTAGGAACAAACCAGTAAACACTTGAGAACATGCAGAAGGACAGCATGTTAAGGGCCCGCAAAGCGCCATCCCGCCAGGTGTGGATTCCGCCTAGCCTGCCGCAAACGACATCGACAACGAGCAGAAGTGCGAAATACAAAGAAAACCAGAAGAGCCATGGCGTAAAGATCCGTTGAAAGCGCCGTTTCAAGTACTCCCATGGAGGCCTTTTTGTCAGCCCTTCTCCCATCAGGAATCCGGAGATCAGAAAAAAGCCAATGACGTTGAACATGGCAGGCTGGCGTAAACAGCGTACCAGCCATCCCGCTGGGTTTAGTCCGTAAGTCGAAAACGACACAAGGATACAATGGCTAAACACGACTGCGGCCATCGAGAGGAAGCGAACGTTGTTCGCAAAGATGTGATCTGTAGCGGGCTTAACCTGTAAAGGTAAGGACGGAGCCGGTTGTTCTGCGAGAGTGGACATTGGGTGATCCGGTACCTTTGCCGCGGCATGGCACGGCCGTACATGAAAGCGATTTTTCAAAAAAAGCGCCGACGCCGCGCACGACTACTGGCGGTGGCCTATCCGGCAGAATTAGCTTGAGGCTCAGTCCACGCTTCCAGATGTGCTCTCACGTCTCAGCTTCCGCATAGATGAACGGAGGCTCCCCAGAGACAATGAAGTTCAGGCAGGTGGAAATTGCATTCAATCGCTGAGTCTACTCGTATTCTAAAGCATTTCCTGTCGTTCCGCATCGCAAGAATCAGCCCTTTTGGCCTGTGCTGTTGCGCAGCCCCCTCTCTGCTCAAAGGAAGGCAGAACGACGCTTTCTGTGGCTTTTGCGCAAATAGATGAGAACCGCAGACTTCTCAGCCGTTAGCAGGGAGACGGTCCAGAATTTCGAGCTTGGAGGCCATGAGCTCGGAGATGCGCATGGGGATCAGTTCGTGACTGCCGAGTGTAAGGACGACGTACTGCCGCCCAAAATGCCTTGTTCTGCCGAATTGGATCTCGTTCCAGGGAATTCGGAGCGGTGGATGGCCGACGCGGAGAAGGATGAAGGCTGAAAAGTAGAGCGCATCCTCGGCGGCGGTGATGCGGATACAACTGCTGTAGTGCGACCAGTAGCGGGTATAGATGGTATAGAAGAAAGGCCCTGCGCTCTTTGTTACTCCGTACGGTTCCGATTGAGCTACGAAGCGCCTGGATAACTTATGCCAGCCTGTAAAAAGGCTTGAAAGATAGCTTGTGAGGCAAAAGAAGCAGACGACAAAAACAAACACAAAAACCATTGCGCCAGGCGCCATTTGATTCGAGCCGGAGTGCATGAGGCACCTCTTGCAAGTTACGAGCTTCAGGCCTTCACACGGGCGTTCCCGAGCAAAAGCCCAGGGTTTGGGTTATACCCCTACCGGGAACGGCCTTGGACTGGATTCTTCGGGGTTGGCGCCTCTGCCGGGGCGGAAGCGCTCGAAGCGGCCTTGCAGCAGGCTCATCAGGCCGGTGTACCAATAGCCGATGACGAACAGAATCAGGAATGGCGCGGTGAAGTAGTTGTGGTTCGAGAAGGTGTAGAGGATGGCCACGAAGAAATAGAAGCCAATGAAGAGCTCAATCCACGGTGCCAGAATCAAACGCTTGCGATATTTGGCTGCCTGGGACTTTTCGCCCTTCTTGGCAACGCGGTATTTGGGCGTGCGCACGAAGGCGCTCTTGATTCCGAACAGAGCTTCCATCACCGCTTTGGTGTTGGTAACTGTCAGGCCGATGCCCAGAGCCATTAAAA
>JADGNO010000232.1 GCA_017883405.1 Occallatibacter sp.
GCCGCTGCGCCACAACTCCAGGGCCGCAATGGCGGCGGAGTTCTTGCCGCCGATCACCGCAACGTCCATCGCAAAATACGGGTGGGGATCGACGTAATAGTGATGAACCTTGCTCAGCTTCTCGCCTGGAATGTTCATGTAGTTGGGCAAATCGTAATAGCCGGAGGAGATCACCAGCTTGCGGGTCTGAATGGCGCCGGGCCTCCCGAAGCGGTCTTCGGTGTGCACGGTAAACGCTCCGTCTGCGCCGGTAATTTTTTTGACGTGCTGGTACTGGCGCACGTCCAGTTTGTAGTAGACAGCGACCAGGCGATAGTACTGCAGCGCTTCATCGCGCGTAGGCTTGGCGTTGGGACTGGGAAACGGAATTCCGCCGATCTCCAGGCGCTCCGACGTGGTGAAAAAAGTCATATGCGCCGGATAATGAAAGAGGGAATTGCAGAGGCAGCCCTTATCCACCAGAACCACGCGCAGGCCGATCTTCTGCGCTTCAATGGCGCAGGCCAGGCCAGTGGGACCAGCTCCAACCACCAGCAGATCAAACTGGTCAGGTGGGGAAGTGACGACGTTTGACGCGAAGTCGTTCATGTTTCTAGCTTAGGGCATTTGGGATCGCCAGCGCGAATACGCCGCTGTTAACCTAGATAAGTCGCATAGTCCTGGAGAGTTTCAATGACCATAATTCGGCAGCAAGACCTGATCGCCAGCGTTGCAGGAGCACTGCAGTACATCAGCTACTACCACCCCGTGGACTACATCACCAGCCTGGCCAAGGCGTATGAAAAAGAACAGTCCCCGGCTGCCAAAGACGCCATGGCGCAGATCCTCATCAACAGCCGTATGTGTGCTGAGGGCCATCGGCCCATCTGCCAGGACACAGGTATCGTGACCGCGTTTTTGAAAGTCGGTCTCGACGTGCATTTCCAGGCTGCTCCCGGCGAAGAAACCAAAGATCTGCAGCAGATGGTGGACGAAGGCGTGCGCCGCGCCTATCTCGATCCCGATAACAAACTACGCGCCTCCATCCTTGCCGACCCGGCGGGCGCACGCAAAAACACCAAAGACAATACGCCCGCCTGCATCACTGTTGAACTTGTCAAAGGCGACAAAGTTGACATCACCGTCGCGGCCAAGGGCGGCGGATCTGAAGCAAAAAGCAAGTTCATCATGCTCAACCCTTCCGACTCCGTGGTCGAGTGGGTGCTCAAAACAGTGCCCACCATGGGCGCGGGCTGGTGCCCTCCCGGCATGCTCGGCATCGGCATAGGCGGAACATCAGAAAAAGCAATGCTGCTGGCCAAGCAATCGCTCATGGACCCCATCGACATTCAGGATCTGATAGCGCGCGGCCCAGTAACGACAGCAGAGAAGCTGCGCGTGGAACTCTACGACAAAGTGAACCGGCTCGGTATTGGAGCGCAAGGCCTGGGCGGCCTGACCACCGTGCTCGATGTCAAAGTGCTCGACTATCCCACCCACGCGGCCAATCTGCCGGTTGCCATGATTCCCAACTGCGCGGCCACGCGCCATGCGCACATCGTGCTCGATGGCTCAGGTCCGGTGTTTCTCGATCCGCCAAATCTCGACGCATGGCCTAAGCTCACTTACGATGTGTCTGGCGCTCGCCGCGTCAACCTCGACACCGTCACCAAAGAGGAAGCAGCCACGTGGAAGCCCGGCGAAGTTCTGCTGCTTAACGGCAAACTGCTCACCGGCCGCGACGCCGCGCACAAACGCATGACCGAGATGCTCAGCCGCGGAGAAAAGTTACCGGTCGATTTCCATGGTCGCTTCATTTACTACGTTGGCCCCGTTGATCCGGTGCGTGAAGAAGTCGTCGGCCCCGCCGGACCGACAACGGCAACGCGCATGGATAAATTCACGCGGCAAATGCTGGCGGAGACGGGTTTGCTCGGCATGGTTGGCAAAGCGGAGCGCGGTCCCGTTGCCATTGACGCCATTCGCGAATTCGGCGCCGTGTACCTGATGGCCGTCGGCGGAGCGGCGTACCTGGTATCGAAGGCAATCTACGGATCAAAGCTGATGGCCTTTGAAGATCTCGGCATGGAAGCCATCTACGAATTTGAAGTGCGCGACATGCCCGTAACGGTTGCCGTTGATTCCAAGGGAACCAGCGTGCACGAAACCGGCCCCGCAGAGTGGAAGAGCCGCATCGCCGGCATTCCGATTCTGCAGTAAACATCAGAAAGCCGGTGTCGAAGGAAACCATGGAGAGAACGGAACTGCTGCGATTCAACGGCGCTGTTGTGCGCGATCCCGCCATCGATGCGTGGATGAAAGACCATGCTGGTGAATTAGGCGCAATCGCGCAGCAGTGGTTCGAGATAATGCGCAGTTGCCGCGACGAAGTTCGCGAGCTTGTGCACGATGGCTGCCCAGTCGCCTGTTTAGGAGATGCAGCGTTCTGCTACGTGAATGTATTCACTTCGCATGTGAACGTGGGGTTCTTTCAGGGCGCGGCTTTACCTGACCCTGCACGCATCTTGCAAGGTGCTGGCAAATTTATGCGCCATGTGAAACTGAAACCGGGAACGGCCACAAACACCGCAGCACTAAGCGCGCTCATTCACGCTGCGTATTCAGAAATCAAAGCCCGTGTTGAGAGCGGCTATTAGAGAAACTCCCACCTCACATCAAAAGCCGGATGCCCCATCTTTACCGCAGCTTCATCGCGGGAAAGGTGGAATAGCAAGCCCGCAAACTCACCGCAAGAGAGCTGAAGGCTAATAGCTGAAAGCTAGCTCTTATTCAGATACCCCAGCCCGGTCAGCACGCCACGCATGTAGGCAAAGCTCTCAATCACGCCCGGCATCGGATTGTCGGCGTTGATCTCGTACTCCAGGTCCACGTAGCCCGGGTACTTGATCTCCGCCAGCGCCTGAAAGATCTCGCGGAAGGGAATCACGCCCTGGCCGACGGCAACCTGGTTTTCCCGGCTAACGTAGTTGGTCAGGTCCTTCACGTGCATGTCGTACAGCCGCGAACCGGTTGCGTGGATGGCCTCGACCACATTCGCGTTGGCTCGCACGGCGTGGCCTACGTCAATGCAGGCCCCTATGCGCGGGTCCATGTCCTTGATCGCCTTCAGCACGTCGAACGGCGACGGAAAAAACTTGTCCTCCGGCCCGTGATTGTGAATGGCAATCTTGATGTCGTACTCCTTTACGAAACGCTCGATCCACTTGAGTGATTCCGGCGTTGGATCGCCGGCGACGATCACGCCAATTCCTGCGCGCTTTGCGTATTCAAACTTGCCGCGAATGTCCTTCTCATCGGGCGAAGGGAAGTAGATGGCTCCGGCCGCGTGCAGCTTGATGCCTGCGGCCTTATAGTCGGCCAACCCCTGGTCTTCTTCTGTGGTGTCCTTTGGCAGGTGGTCCTTCACGTCCTTCGCATTCAGATCGGAGATGTTCAGCTGCTTCATAAAACCGATCAGCTGCGCCCGCGAAAAATTGCGGAAGGTGTAGCTGCAGAGTCCCAGTTTGATGGGGCAGGGCTTGCCGCTTTCTTTAAGCGCCTCGCCTAATGCGGGGGCAGCGGACGTTGCAGCACAGGCAACTGCCACGGTTGCGCTGGATTGAATAAAACTGCGGCGGGAAAATGCGGCTTTCATTACGAAAATCTCCGATCGTTACCGGTTGATTAGCTTCGACACCCGAATTAAATACCACCAACGTTATAGACCACGAGGCCGCCGCTTGCCTAGTTGCACGTCTTCTGAGCGAATACCGTATGCGGGTAGGGATGGGAGGCGAGTTTTTCTGCTCGCCTCCCAGGTGTTTATTTTGCGGCAGGGGCCAGATAGCTCAGTTCCGGCTGGAAGCGATACTCGTCGTATTCGGAATGCACGATGAGGGGTCTGATCTTGGCGCGCAGAGCCTCATAGCCTTCCTTGCCCAGCGCTTTTTCTACGCCGTATCCTCCATCGAGAGCCGCCCAGTTATCCATTCCGACAATGGACGTAACCTCGGTGTTGGGTGCGCCGTAAATGGTCTCTGAGAACTCGTAAAGCTTCAAACCACCCTTCTGAGCGGCGGGCAGGATGTCGCTCTTAACCAGGGCCAGATACTCCCTGTATTTTTCAGGGCGAACCTCCGTAGTCAGCACTCGAATCATCTTGGGCATTTCGGTAGACTGCTCTATGCTGAGGTCCGGCTGAATCTCCGCAATGATGCGGCGATAGCTATCGACGCAAGCCATGATCCGCGCATTGATTCGCGCAACGTCCGCTGCCGCGTCCTTCAATTTCGGGTCGGGCCCGGCATCGAGATCGGCCCACTTTTCGTAGTAACTGGCGACCACATAAGTACGAGGACCGGTCAGCGAAAGCCACACGGAACCGTAGTGAGTGGACCCGGCCTTGGCATATGCGGCGTTGTATTCCTTGACCGCGGCCTGAAAGTCCCCGACGCGGTCAGGCTTGATGGTATAAAACGTGACGCTCTGGATTCTGCCTTGCTGGGCAAAGGCGGACGTTGCGAGAGCCGCGGCAACCGTCAATGCAAAGACGCATTGGCAAACGATTCTTTTCAGATTCAATTCCATTGAATACCTCCTGAGTGCAAGCCGGGACGTTGCATCCCGGCATTTGAAGGTCCGGTATCTCAGCCGAACGTTATTGCGGTGAAGACCGTTAGCAGGAAGGGGGCCCGGCATCGGCGTCTTCGAAAACAGCGGAGCCTGGGGTCAGGTTGTGATGTCCTGATCGCGCGAGTATACATGTGCAAACGCACCAACAGTAAGAAAAGAGAGAGTAAATAGCTTCACTCTCTCTTTGCTGTTCCTTCCCAATCCCAATCCCGGGGCCGCTAACCTCGGCCAGCAAGCCGTCCAGCCAAAAGCAAAAAACCTCCACCGCATGCGAAAGACCTTGTCGCTGCAGCAGAGGTTCTCTTGAATTCAATAACTGAAATCGTAATCAGACAGCTGAGTTGCTGACATTCGAACTCGTCAACTTGTCAACCTGTAAACTCGTCAACTGCCTTACCGCTTGCCGAAGCGGTAAACCATACCAGCGGTAAATCCGCGGCTGTACTGCATGGTTGAGCCAAAGCCCGTGATGAAGTATTCGGGAGCAAGGCGCATTGCGAACCCAGGGGTAACATTGACTTCGCCAATCACCGCACCGCTCACCGCGAACGTGCCGCCATCCGGCCACAGTCCAAGCGTTTTGCCGCCGATGCCGTTCGTGTCAGCTGAAAAATTACTGCGCGCGTAGCCGCCCAATACACGCCCTGAAACGGAATATCTGGGCTGGAGATAAAACCGGTAGGTTGGTCCAATCATGGCGTTGTATTCGCTGATCGCCGGGCGAGTCAGGCCGTAGGGGTTCAGGCCAACGTAAGCGGTGCCGTAATAGCCACGGCCTGCCGCGGTCACACCCAGGCGCTCGTTAAAGTACCGGGTCAGGCCAATATCCCAGGCATAAAACGTAAGCCGTTGCTTGTACTGCCCGGGCTGGAACCTGAGGTAGCCTCCGCCCACGTACGCCTCGTAAAGCTGCGAATAAGCGTCATGGATGGCGGCGGCGCGGCGCTGCTCGCGGCGCGCGCGAATGCGGGCCTGGACGCTCTGCTCCTGATTGTTCAGGCGTGGTGCCTGTTGCGGCCCGGCCTGATCCTGGTCCTGGGCCGGCGCTGGAGGAGTACTGCTGGAGCTTTGTGCCTGAATGACTGGCAAGGCTGGCAATCCAAGCGCCAGCATGAGTGCAAGACGACGAAAAGAACGCATCGGTATCGGGTTTCCTCCACGGGAATGCGGAAGCACACCCCGCAGGATGCAGTGCTTCCCCCATATGGTATTAAAGCATCTTGGGCCGCCCTGAACGAGGGTCGAGCCAAGAGCTATCAGCTTTCAGCCTTCAGCTTTCAGCCAATACGCGAAGCGTACGGGCTGAAAGCCGGCAATTTAAACTCGCCGCAAAGGCCGGGTGCCCCATCTTTACCGCAGCACTATCGCGGGAAAGATGGGATAGCAAGCTTGCAAACTCACCACAACAAAGCTGAAACCTGAAATCTGTTGACTGCAACTGTCCTTTGGACGCGGCCAGCCCCGTTCCAGAAGCGAATACATGAATTTTCTGTCATGACCACGCGAATTGCGCAACTCGTACGCTCTGCTACCCGTCGATAACGTAGGATTTATTAGAAACAATCGAGGTCGAAATAATGGGACGTTTTCTTCTCGGGCTGATTCTGGGAATCGCACTGATTCCTGTGGTTGCATACGGTTGGTTCAAATTAGGCCATCCGCCGGTCGCGGTCGCAGATCCGCCATTGCCGTTTGAGCGTGCCATTACCCACGTTCCGCTGAACGCGCGCATCGACAGCGAAATGATCAAGACCGCTCCAATCCCCGCGGACGAGACCAACCTGGTCGCTGGTGCACAGATCTATCACGAGCAATGTGCGGCCTGCCACGGGTATCATGGCAAGCCATCCAGCTTTGGAAAGTACATGTTCCCCGGCGCTCCGCAGCTCTGGGAGAAGCATCGCAACGGCCTAGTAGGCGTAAGCGACGATCCTCCGGGCGAGACTTATTGGAAGGTCGACAACGGCATTCGCCTCACCGGTATGCCTTCGTATAACAAAGTGCTCAGCCAAACGCAGATGTGGCAGGTAACCGTGCTGCTGGCCAATGCCGACAAGCCCTTGCCACCGGCTGCACTCGATATCGTGAATGGTAGCCAGCCTGCTGCCACTGCTGCTCCGGTTGCAGCCAAGGCAAAGTAAAATCGCAGGTGCGGCAACACAGGGGGAAGCGATCGTGAGTGTCCTGGATGTGGTGCGCAAGGGGTTGGGTTACGTATTGATGAGTATGGGCGTATCGAGTCCCGCGCCCAAAAAACCAAGGCCGGCGATTAAACCAGCTCCCGACTCCAAACCGCAACCGTAATCTGCGCGTGCGATCTGCTTCGCTGTCGCGAGTATCCTTGCGTCGGCGCAGGCATCCTCGCATCAGCGAGCTTGTTTGCACCGGCGAGCTTGTTTGCTCTGCGAAAGGGCTCTTATGAATCGTAGAAAATTCCTTGGCGCTGCTGCCGCTGCCGTACCGGCCGTTTCAAGTCTGATCTTCAGCAGTGAAAGCGCAGCCGGGCAAACTTCAGACGCAACCTCCGCCGACCCCGCCGCCGCTGGCAGCGCGCTGGTGCCGCGTTTTGGCGATGCGCGCGACTGGTGGTTTCAGAAGCGCTTCGGCATGTTTGTCCACTGGGGCCTGTACGCCATTGAGGGCTGGCACGAGCAGCTTGAATGGCGCGGAGGCATGGCGCGCAAGGAATTTGAAGCCAGGTATTTTCACCAGTGGAATCCAAAACACTACGATCCTGAAGCGTGGCTCGACTTTGCCCAGTCGGCAGGCATGGAGTACATCTGCTTCACCACCAAACATCACGAAGGTTTTTGCCAGTGGGATACAAAGCTCACTGACTTCAACGTGATGAATACGCCCTACGGCAAAGACGCTTTGCGCCAGCTTGCCGACGCTTGCCACAAACGCAATTTTCCTCTCGGCCTTTACTATTCCGTCGTCGATTGGCACAGTCCGCTGTACCCCAACCAGGGCCGCTCGCATGAACTGCAGCCGCAGCCCGGCGATACTCCCGATCTGGCAAAGTACGTCGAATTTCTCAAAGGCCAGGTGCGCGAACTCTGCACCAATTACGGCAAGATCAGCTGCTTCTGGTGGGATATGAACGTCACCAAACTTGTCGATCCCTCCATCAACAACATGATTCGCCAATTGCAGCCAAGCGCCGTCATCAACAATCGCGGCTTTGACCAAGGTGACTTCGGCACGCCCGAGCGCGATTACGATCGCACCTGGGACAATCCGCTCAGTTTCAAGCAGCGCGTTGAAGCCAACCAGAGCGTCGGCATGGAGAGCTGGGGCTTCCGCAAGGAAGAGGACTACTACAGCCACCGCCACCTCACTGCCAGCATTGCCAAGTACCGCGGCCGCGACGCCAACTACCTGCTCAACGTTGGCCCGGACGCCGACGGCAGAATTCCTGACAAGCCCGCCGCAATCGTGCGTCGCGTTGGCGACTGGTACAAGCATGTGCGCGAGGCGTTCGACGATACAGTTCCGTGCTCATCGCTCACCGGAAACCGAAACGTACTGCTCACGCGCAAAGGGAACAGCCTTTATGTGATCCTGTCGCAGCCGCTTGAGGGGGAAGAACTCCGCCTGCGCCCGCTGGCAACACGCCCGCAGCGCGCCGTCCTGCTCAACGACGGCCGCCCCGTCGATTGGCGTCTCGACATAGCACCCATGGAGTGGACCGATCACAAGCCATACCTGCGCCTACACCAGTTGCCGGTGGAGGAGTTCGCCGCCACCACCATGGTGGTTCGCCTGGACTTTGCCGAAAGCGATTTCGCCAACCTGCTCAAGACCAACGGCAATGCGCCCGTCGCGGATCCCGCCAATAGCGTCTCGGCGTATTAGCTCAAGCTTTTGCGCCTTCATGCCGGCCATTTCATCCAATCCAGGGAAGCTCCATAGGGCTCCGCGTGACAAGTATGTTCCGGCCCGTACAATGGTAGAGGAAGCGTAACCGACCCGACCGATGGCGGACGAAAAGAAAAAAGATCCCCGCGAACCTGAGGCACAAAAGCCTGCCCGCAAACCAGATGAAGATCCGGTAGGCAAAGTGTATGATTCGCGACTGGCCCGCCGCTTGGCGCGCTATGTGCGCCCGCATTGGGTGCAGGCCACCATCGCTTCAGTCTCCGTAAGCTTCAAATCGGTTTGCGATGTGGTCGGGCCCATCATGGTGATGATGGCGATTGATCGCTATCTTGCCCCCCTGGCCGCGGCGAAAGACACCAACAGCGCACTCGCACATTGGCTGGCCCACAACAGCCCCATCGCCCGCATCCTGCCCACCGATAAAGTTGCCGGCGTCACCATGCTCGCCGGCATGTACCTGGCTGCGCTCGTGGCCGCCTATGTTTTCGCCTTTGTGCAGACCTACCTCATGCAGTGGATGGGCCAGAAGATCATGTTCGATCTTCGCCGCGAAATCTTCCGCCACATGCAGCGCATGCACATTGGCTTCTTTGATGTGAATGCTGTTGGCCGGCTGGTCACCCGCCTTACGTCTGACGTGGACGCAGTCAACGACATGTTCACTGACGGCGTATTGGCCATCGTCAACGACTTCTTCATGCTCGTTATCATGGCTGCCGTCATGCTCTCCATCAACTGGTGGCTGGCCCTGATCGCGTTTGCCGTGCTGCCGCTCATCCTCATCGTCACGCGCCTGTTCCGCGACTCCGTGCGCGAGAGTTATCGCCGCGTGCGTGCCGCCATCGCGCGTATCAACAGCTTTACCCAGGAACACATCTCCGGCATGAGCGTGGTGCAACTCTTCAACCGCGAAGAGCGCGCCTATCAGGACTTTGAGGCAGTCAATCGCCTGCACATGATCGCGTTCAAAGACACCATCTTTGCCTACGCGCTCTACTACCCCACGGTCGAACTGCTCTCCTCTGTCGCTATCGCGCTGGTTGTCTGGTTTGGCGGATTCAGCGTGCTCAGCCATGGCGCCGTAACCATCGGCATGCTCGCCATGTTCATCCAATACTCGCAGCGTTTCTGGCGGCCCATCCAGGACCTGAGCGACAAATACAACATCCTGCAAGCCGCCATGGCCGCATGTGAACGCATCTTCAAGCTGCTAGATACCAAACCTGAGATTGTTAGCCCCGCGCATCCCATCGCGGGCGATGGCAGCAACCGCATCGAGTTCCGCCACGTCTGGTTTACCTATCAGAAACTTACCGACGAACAGAAAGCACAGGTCGAAGCGGCCGCCACCTCCGACTCGCCCGCAACGCGCCTTGCAAACCTTACTGACATTGAGTGGATTCTGAAGGACGTGAGCTTCGTCGTCGAGCCGGGACAAACGGTGGCCATCGTGGGCCATACCGGATCGGGCAAGACCACGCTTACCAGCCTGATGATGCGCTTCTACGACATTCAAGCGGGAGAGATTCTGCTGGACGGCGTAGACCTGCGCCAGCAGGACCTGAACGCGCTGCGCAAACATTTTGCCGTCGTCCTCCAGGACCCGTTCTTGTTTGCCGGAACCGTCGCCGACAACATTCGCTTCGGGAATGCCGAAATCAGCGACGACGATCTGCGCCACGCCGCGCGCGATGTCAACGTGCTCGACTTTATTGAGAGCCTGCCCGCCGGATTCAACGAGCCCGTGCGGGAACGCGGCAACTCGCTTTCAACAGGGCAAAAGCAGCTCATCAACTTTGCGCGCGCACTGGCTTTCAATCCGCGCATCCTTATTCTCGACGAAGC
>JADGNO010000233.1 GCA_017883405.1 Occallatibacter sp.
AGCCCTGCTTCTGCACTGCATCCTGCGTGCGGCCTACACCTAGCTCCCATGTTTCATCCGCACCGATATGAATGAACGGCGACGGAAATTCCGCCGCCATCTGCGTAAACCAATCCTTGATAAGCGGCATGGATGCCTGCTGGGCCGGAGCAAGTACGTGCCCATGCGGCGTTTCGGCCGCATCCTGGTAGAGCTCGTATTTGAGTACATGGTGCAGGTGCCCGAACGCCTCCTGCTGCGGCAGGATGGTGACGTGAAACTGGCGCGCGTAGGCAACGAGTTCTTTCACATCGGCGGGAGTCATTGCTGCGCCCGGCGGCGCCGCCAAGGGCTGATTGGGATAGAGCAGCGTGTGCTCAAAGTAGGGCGAGTAGATGTTGGCCTTGAACGACGCCAGAACGCGAACCTGGTGCTTTTGAAATTCGAGCGTAGGCATCGGGCCGCGGGCAAGGTCGTCTTCCACCGCCCGGTAGCGCATGGCCGGCCAGTCGCGAATGGTACCGGTGGGCAGTGTACGTTCCGCACCGGACAGGGGCAGCAGTTGCTTGAGCGTTTGCACGCCATAAAAAACGCCGCCACTCGATGCGCCGATGATGGATGCCTGCTGGTTTTCGATCACCAGGATGTAGCCCTCGGACTGCATTGCTGCGTCGAATGCCAGACCGGCATGGCTGATCACAACCTGGGCGGCAGCCGTGTCAGACCGCAGCAGGCTGATGCGATATGGCAATCCAGGCCTTGCAGGTTCGGACGGAGTTATCTGCTTGATTGCATCATCAAGATCCTGGGCAGCGAATTCGTCAGCCGCGTCTTTTCCGGGAACAAGGACCAGGATTTTGGCGGGCAGCGAGACCTTTTGACCAAGGTGAACTTCGCGCGGCGCCGGCAGCAGGCTTACCTGGGCGGAAGCGTTGACGCTGAAGGCATACGCCAATGCAACGAGCAAAAGCAAGATGCAACGAAAGAGTGAAGCTGAAATAGTGCCGGGTTTCGACATGTTTGTCGCCCTCAATACAGAACTGAAGTGATGGATTTCAACACGATCATTGTAGAGCAGACACACACCTGTTAATTTGTGTGGAACGCGATACAGCATCGCGCCGGGAGAATGAGATTGCAATGACCGCAAGCGGCGTGGCAAGGACGCACGGAATGGCCGACTCTTCAGCGATTCGCCGATACAATGCGTTCCTGCTTCTGGTCGCCGGACTTGGCGGCCTGTTATACGGCGTGGATGTGGGCATTATTGGCGGTGCACTGCCTTACCTGGAAGCCACGTCTGGACTTACCGCGGCACAACTCTCCGTCATCGTGGCTGCGGTGCTGTTGGGCAGCGTGATTTCAACGTTATTCGCCGGCGTACTTGCAGACTGGATGGGGCGCAAGCCGCTGATGATCCTGAGCGGCTTCACGTTTGTAATTAGCATTCCCGTGATCGCGCTCGCGCAAGGCTATGGCCCTTTGTTTTTCGGGCGCCTGCTGCAGGGCGTGAGCGCGGGACTTGTTGGCGTAGTTGTGCCGCTTTATCTTGCCGAGTGCCTTGCAGCGAACGATCGCGGCAAGGGTACCGCGATTTTTCAGTGGCTGCTTACGCTGGGAATTGTGGCTGCTGCGCTGGTGGGCATCTATTTCAGCTATCGTGTTGCCGCTCAAGAAAAAACTGCGAGCATCGCGACCCTGCTGCATTTCAAAGACACTGCGTGGAGGAGCATCTTCTGGGTATCGCTGCCGCCGGGCGTGCTTTTTGTGCTCGGCTCCCTGCTGGTAACGGAGTCGCCGCGATGGCTCTTTCGCCGCGGCAAGCGAGATGATGCGTATTCCGCGCTGCTGCGATCGCGAAGTCCTGAGCAAGCAGCGATTGAAATCGACGAGATGGAGTCGATTGCGCGCGCAGTTCCAGCGAAGTTGCATAGGGGCAGAAGCGAGTCGCTACTGAAGAGAAAGTATGTAATTCCATTTCTGCTGGCATGCGTGATTCTTGCGTGCAACACGGCGACCGGCGTCAACTCGATCATCGGCTACAACGCAGGCATCCTGATGCAAAGCGGGTTGAACGACTTGAGCGCGCACTGGGGATACGTGCTGTTCACTGTGGTCAATTTTGCAATGACGGCAGTGGGTATGGTGCTGGTTGATCGCAAAGGGCGCAAGTTTCTGTTCGTGCTCGGCACCAGCGGCATCATCGTAGCGCTGGTTGCGGTCGGCATCTCATTCCTGCGCACAGAAAAGGTGAGCATCGATGCAGGCAATCAGATTCAGGCGCTCGTGAGTCCAACGCAGGAGCTGACGTTGCACTTTGACCAGCCACAAGCGATGCAGCTTCTTTCCGCCGCGGGATATACGGGCAGCGAGATTGAAGCCGGCCGCGCTTCGCTGGCCATTATTTACTCGTATGGCGATTTCACCGCGGCTACCGCATTTGTGCGTTCCGACGATGCCGCATCCGCGCCGATCGAGATTACGCGTGACACGTGCGTGCCTTCCAACAAGATTGAAGCTTTCTTCAAAGACCCGTTCGCCGATCTTGATGCAGCGAGATCGGCTCCCTTGAAGATTCAAAAGGCTCTCGTCGGCCGCGTTCCCGGGTCAAGCCACGGCTGGCTGGTGGCGCTCGGGCTGTATATGTTTATGGCGTTCTACGCGCTTGGACCGGGCGTGTGCGTGTGGCTGGCGCTTTCAGAGCTTATGCCCACGCGCATCCGTTCAAACGGCATGAGCATTGCGCTGGTACTCAATCAACTGGTTTCAACTACGCTGGCGGGGATTTTTCTTCCCTTTGTGAGCAAGCACAGCTACTCGTCGATGTTCTTCCTCTTCGCGAGCTTTACGGTGGTCTATTTCGTAGTGACCGCATTCTTTTTGCCGGAGACAAAAGGCAAGACGCTTGAAGAGATCGAAGCGCACTTCGCCAGAACTAGCTAAAGCAGTGCGACCGAGCTCATTCGTTCTCCGTAATTTTGCGCCACGGTCCGGTGGGAGTTTTTGCTGCCGGCTCGGCGAAATTTATTTTGCTTCGTGGCAGAACAACAAGGTCCACGCGGCGATTCTTTGCTCGTCCATCCGCTTCGTCGTTCGGCGCTACGGGATGAAACTCCGCATAGCCGGCGGCAGAAAGCCGCTCCGCGCGAATCGCATTCATCTGCAGCAGCAACCGGGCAATGTTGGTTGCGCGCGCTGTGGAAAGCTCCCAATTGGAGTCGAACTGCGGGTTGTGAATTGGAATGTCGTCCGTGTGTCCTTCGACGCGCAGATCGTAAGGAGTGCGATTGAGCGCAGTGGCGATCCGGCGCAAGGTTGCGACTGATTCAGGTTTTGGCGCGGCAGAACCGGAGGCAAAAAATCCTGCTTCACGCAGGCTGATGACCAGGCCATCCTTACCCATCTCAATGGAAACTGTATGCTTGGCAACTTCGTTCGAAAGTGTCTGCTGAAGCTCGCGGCCAATCTGCTCCAGGTCAGCCTTGACGCGCGCCGGAGCGAGCACGTCTTCTCCCATGACGATGTTCATGGGTATCGGCGGCTTGTCGGTTGCATTTGAAGCTGCATTGGCGCCTGCATGTTGCCTGGCAGTGGTTGTAAAGATCCCCAATGCGCGAAAGGCATCGTCAACTGATTGCGAAAACTCCGCCTGCTTTTTATGGTCGGCTTCGGCAGTTGCAAAGAGCACGACAAAGAAAGCGAAGAGCAGGGTGATGAAGTCCGCATAAGAAACGAGCCAGCGCTCATTACTTACGCGTGGCCGATAACGGCGGCGAGTCACGAGGATTTCTCTTTCTTGTCGCGGCCCGGTTCGTCAGCAAAACCGGCCAGCTTTAACTCGAGCATGCGCGGGTTCATGCCTTCCAGAATTCCAATGACGCCCTCCAGCATCATTTCGCGGCGTCGCTGCCCGTCGCGAATGCGGATGCGCATTTTGCCGGCGAAGGGCAGAAAAAAAAGATTCGCAATGCCGACGCCATAGATTGTGGCTACAAAAGCCACCGCGATTCCGCGCCCTACCTCCTGAATATTGTCGAGGTGCTGCATAACCTGGATGAGTCCGAGCACCGCGCCGAGAATTCCGATGGTGGGCGAGAATCCACCCGCCGATTCGAACACAGCGGGCAGCTGCTCTTCGCGCTCCAGCAGTGAATCAAGACTGACGTGCATCATCTTTCGCAACTCAGCGGGCTCGGTGCCATCGACCGCGAGCATCAGCGTCTGGCGCAGGAATGGATCCTCAATCGTCTTGAGATCTGCATCGAGTGAGACGACTCCGTTGCGGCGCGCCTTGTTGGCAAAACCGACGAGTTGACCGATCAGGTGGTGGTCGTGTTTTTGCGGTGCGGCAAATATGTGCGCCATGCCCCTGAATGCGGAGACGACGGTGGTAAGCGGGAACTGCAAAAGCACCGCGCCCATGGTGCCGCCAAAAACAATAAGCGCTGCCGTAGGCTGCAGAATCTGTCCCAGGTTGCCGCCTTCCATCAGCAACCCGGCGACGATACCGACGATGGCGAGAATGACTCCGCCGATGCTCGCTTTATCCATTTGCTGTTCCTCCGGAAATGAAGGGGAATGACGCCGGGATTATCGGTCGGTTTCGGAATCGGATTCGGAATCGGTTTCGCGCCGGGGTTTTGCCGGCGGCGCAGGTTGACCGGAAACATCGAGACTCGCGAGCCCGACCACCTGCTGCACTTCTCCGAACGGATGCAGGCGGCGCGCAACGTTCGCCAGCAGTTGAGCGCGATAGGCAAGCACGCGCTCCATGACTTCATGGATGGTCTCGCGCACTATTAATTTTTCTCCATGAATGAGAGTGAGCATGGTGTCGGGAGAGGCCTCGGCGGTCTTGATCAAATCACTGTTCAACACCATCGGTGTTCCGTTCAATCTCGTAAGTTCGATCATTGGGGCGCCGACTCCCGCGGCTCATCTTTGGTTATCGGCGGTGAAGGGGGAAAGATGATGGAGCGGTAATTACGAAAGTCTTTGGGATATTTCGTAAAGTGTTTCGGGGGCACGCCGATGAAGGCAGTGAGCAACGTGGTTCCTGAAACGGTGGGACGGGAAGAATAGATTGTTCCGGTCAGACACGCGATGCGGGAACTGAGTCATTCACATTAACCGCTAGAAGGAGAAGTCCCATGGCATTGGGTGTCCTGAATAACATTTCGGCAATTTACGCACAGAATAACCTGGCTAACACGCAGGCCTCGCTGAGCAAGACGCTGCAACAGCTGTCTTCCGGGTCCCGCATCAACTCCGGCGCCGATGATGCAGCCGGACTTTCATTGGCAAATGGTTTGCAGGCCTCGGCAACCGCACTTTCGCAGTCTGCAAAGAATGCGGCTGAGGGTGTGGATTTTCTGCAGGTAGCTGACGGCGCGCTCTCGCAGGTAACGTCCCTTCTCAATCGCGCTGTTACGCTGGCAACTGAAGCAGGCAACGGCACTCTGAACAGCAGCCAGCAGACGGCGGCGAACTCCGAGTATCAGAAGATCCTGGGCGAAATCAATTCCATCAACAGCAACACGGAATATAACGGTATCTCCAGCTTCCAGTCCTCAGCACTCACTGCCGCTAAACCGTCAAATGCCATCGGTGTCGCAACTGCCGGAGTGACGGTTACGTACGGCGACGGCACAACGAAGGCAATTACCGCCGGGGCCGCCGCTGGCGTTACAGACATGTCGAGCTTAGCCACCGCACTGAGCGGCCTGGCAGGCGCGAATGGCGAGCACATCAGCGCATCGGTCAGCAATGGACAGTTGGTTATATCCGGCGGTTCGGTCAGCGGTCAGGTTACCGAAACAGTGATGAGCGCTTCAGCCGCCGGGCAATCGTCGATTTCGGTGACGAGTGCGAGCGACACTCTCAAGATCGCCGGCGCGGGCGGAACAGATGATATGACCCTCAACTACACCAAGAGCGATGGCTCTGCCGGCACGGCGACATTGGCCGCTGGTATTATTTACGGATCTCTCTCGGCCCTGGCTACGGCGATTAACGGTGCGACCAGTGGTACGAGTGGAAATATTGCGACCGTGTCCGGGAATACTCTGACCCTGAACGGTGCAAGCCTGACGGCTTCCGGTATCGGCGCCCTTAATGAGACGGCCAACGTGAGCCTTACCAATAACAAGTCGGTGGCCATCTTCACTTCCGATGGAAACATCTCCGCGTCGTACAACAATGCTGCCTCGGATGCGGTATCGACCAGCTCGGGTTCGCTGAGTCTTGCGGGAACGACTCTGACCGATGCAACATCGGCACAATCCGCCCTCCAAAAGGTGAACGTTGCCATCGCGACTGTTGCGAGCGATCGCGGCACAATCGGCGCCAACATCAACACCATCACCGCCGTCGGCAACGTCATGACCATGCAATCAACCAACACGCTGGCTGCCCAGAACGACGTAACCGCGACGGACTACGGCCAGGCAACCTCTGACATGTCGAAATACCAGATCCTGAGCCAGACCGGCATTGCCGCTCTATCGCAGGCCAACCAGTCGCAACAGCTGATCACCAAGCTGCTCCAGTAGTTCGCGGAGCAAAGGCGTTCAACGCGAACGGGGAAGCCGGCCCTCAAAGCCGCTTCCCCGTTTTTACTTGGGGCACGACGATCCTTTTGAACTTGCTAATCTTCCGCACCGCAGCTTGGGCATACAACTGTAACCGTTTGGCAGGGGAGAGATGCTATGGGCACTGTCGGATTGAATTTCGGGTCCGCGACCAGCGGGCAAGGTTTTGATGTTGCCAGCACGGTGAGCCAGATTGTGACAAATCTGCAGAGTGTTGAAACGCCCTGGAAGACGCAGTTGACCAGCCTTCAAAGCAAGGACACCGCGCTTACCAGTCTGGGAACTCAGCTTTCGACATTGTCAACGGATATGCAGAACCTGACTGATTTCGGCGGCACGCTGGCGCTCAAGACGGGATCCAGTTCCGACACAAACGTTTTGCAATTGACATCTGCCAGCGCAGCGGCAGTTGCCGGAACGCACACGATCGCAGTTCAGAATCTTGCGCAGACTTCGAGCGCGGCATCCGACGCGGTGGGAGCATCCGATGTACTGACGGGCGGCATCACCTTCAAGATCGGCAATGGAAGCTGGAAGACGGTGAATGTGGGCGACGGTTCCACGGCATCCACACTGACCGGGCTTTCCGCCGCAATCAACAGCGCGGGACTTGGCGTTACCGCGAATGTTTTAACCAAGGCTGACGGAACGGTAAGGCTTTCACTGGTGAGCCAAACGAGCGGATCTGCCGGCCAGATAACGATTGCCAACTCCACGAATAATTCTGGAAGCCCTTCGACCCTGGCTGACTCCACGACCCCCGACGTGAATCCATCCCTTGGACTGGCTACGATTCAGCCGGGACTCGATGCCAACATCACCGTCGATGGCGTCTCGCTGACCAGTGCTTCAAATGTGGTCACCAACGCAATTCCCGGCGTTACGTTTCAATTGTTGTCCACGGGTGCACCTAATGCTGATTCCACCTCGGAGAGCGTACAGGTCATCATTGCCAACGACACTTCGACCATTGAAAGCGCCATCAATACCTTTGTCACCGATTACAACACCACCATCAAGGCAATCAATGCGCAGGAGGGCAAGGACTCCGCAGGGAAGAACGAACCCTTGTTCGGTTCCTCGGTTCTGGCCCAGTTGCAATCCGGCCTGCAATCGGCGGTTTCCATGAGTTTCGGCGCCAATGCAATCAACTCTCTCATCTCTCTTGGCATTACCGCCAATGCGAGCGCCGACGGCACGATCAGCCTGGACGCCAATACGTTGAGCAACGCACTGAACAGCAATTTTGGCCAGGTGGTCTCCTTCTTTCAAGACACTGGTAAATTTGGGTCAATGTTTACGCAAACGCTTGACGGGCTCGGCACCAACGCGACACGCGGGGGCGCCGTTGCCCTGGCGCTGAATGAAGACACCGGACAGGAAAAGACTCTGAACGACAACATTGACAAGCAGGAAGCGCTGATCGCCACGCAGAAAGAGCACCTAACCGCGGAACTGAATCTTGCCAATCAGATCATGCAGTCAATTCCGCAGCAGATTCAGCAGGTGAACGAAATGTACAGCGCAATCACCGGGTATAACTCAAAGCAAGGTTAACAAGGAGCATTAGATGTTTGCATACCAGACACGCGCGCTTGAGGGAGCCTCAGGCGTGGAACTCACGGTGGCGCTTTACGAGGGCATTATCCGGTTTATGTATAACGCGATTGAAGCCGCGGATCGCGGAGACGCCGGACAGCGCCGGTACGCAGTGAAGCGCGCGATGGACATCGTCATCCATTTGCAGGCAACGCTCAATATGGACATTGGCGGCAAGCCAGCAGAAGCCTTGGCCGAATTCTACACCGCGATTTTCGCGTTGATGTTGCAAGGTTCACAGGCCAACTCGCGCGAAAAGTTTGAGAATGTAATTACATGCGTGAAGAACGTGCGCGATGCATGGTTACAGGCGATCCGCAATCCGGAAGGCAGCGTGGCAAGGCCGCAGGAACATTCGACGGCGGATTTACAAGGCGAAGCTCGTTTTCCGAATTCGCCTTACGCGGTTGACTCTGCTGTCGGCTCGCATTGGAACGCGTGATTGACTTGAATGGAGGCGGCTTTCCTTCCTGGAACACCAGTGGAAAACCTGCATAATGCCTTGTTTCAAAGTCGCCTTGACGAGAGGGATCAGCCGGCGACGGTGAGTTCTTCTTCAAGCTGCTGCTTCTGGAACAGGCTGGCGTAGTAGCCATCCAATGCCAGCAGTTCTTCGTGGCGGCCCAGTTCCACGATGCGGCCATGATCGAGCACAGCAATCTGGTCGGCATTGCGTACGGTTGATACGCGATGCGAAATCAGGATCGTGGTTGAACTCGCGGTGAAACGATGCAGTCCGCCGAGAATGCGTTCTTCCGTGTAGGTGTCTACGCTGGCCAGGGCGTCGTCAAGAATGAGAATGGCTGGCCGGCGCACAAGCGCGCGCGCAATGGCTGAGCGCTGCTTTTGGCCGCCGGAGAGTGTTACGCCGCGCTCACCCACCATGGTCTGAAAGCCTTGCGGAAATTCTTCGAACTCCTGCCGGATGTGCGCTGCCTCGGCCGCTTCAAGCAGATCTTCCTGTGTGGCTTGGGGCGCCCCAAAAGCCAGGTTCTCGCGAATGGTTTCGCTGAACAGGAATGTCTCTTGCGGAACCATGCCGATGTTGCGCCGCAGCACATCCAGCGGATAGTCGCGCACCGGGCGGCCGTCGATGAGCAGCGCGCCTTCTGGTGCGTCGTAGATGCGCGAGATGAGATTGACGAGCGTTGACTTGCCGCAGCCGGTTGGGCCCACAATTGCCAGGCTCGAACCCGCCGGAATGCGCAGCGAAATATCTCTCAACACAGGCGTATCGCCGTAGCTGAAATTCAAGTGCCGGAACTCTATTTCGCCCTTCAGCACGGTGTCATGGCCAATTGAGGAATCGGCTGCGCGGTCGTCGATGGATGGCTCGGCGTGCAGCAGTTCGTCAATGCGTTTGACCGATGCGGTTCCGCGCTCAAAGATATTGATCACCCACCCCACGGCGATGATGGGCCAGATGAGCAGGATCATGTACGTATTGAACGCGACAAACTCGCCCACGTTAATGCGGCCTGAGATTACCAAGTGGCCGCCCACGAGCAGCGTGATGATCATGGATATGCCGAGCACAAACTCCAGCGTTGGCCAGAGCATGCCCATCAGTTGCACAAGCCGAAGCGAGCGGCGAATGTACTCGCGATTCAGACGCTCGAAGATGCTGATCTCCGACTCTTCGCGTGCGAATGCACGCACCAGTCTTGCGCCGGAGTAATTTTCCTGGGCTTGCGCGGAAATGTCAGAGAAGCTGGCCTGGATGCGTTCGAAACGGCTGTGAATGCGGCTGCCGAAGTACTGCACCAGGATGCTTGCCAGCGGCATGGGCGCGAGCGCTACCAGCGTGAGATACGGGCTGATGCGAATCATAAAGAACATGGCAAACACGCTCAGAAAAATCGTGTTTGCGCTGTACATCAGGCCCGGGCCAAGCAGCATGCGGACGGCGTTCAAGTCGTTTGTCATGCGGGCCATGATGTCGCCGGTGCGATAACGCTGGTAGAAACCGGAATCCTGCTGCTCAAGCTTGCGAAACAGATCGTTGCGCAGGTCAAGCTCGATATCGCGCGAAATGCCGATGAGCACCCAGCGTTGCGTGTAGAGGAAGATGCCTTTGGCAAGAGAGATAAGCACAAGAAGGCCGGCGAGAAGCAGCACTTCTTTATGCGTGGTTCCGTGCTCGATTCTGTTTACGGCGTTGCCGAGGACAGCGGGAAATTGAACCCAGATGATGTTTGTGACAACGCACGACAGCGTGCCCCAGACGTAGCCCCAGCGATAACGTCGCATGTACCCGAGGAGCGGCTGCATATCGCGCAACATGGTTCTATTGTATCGGCAAAAATTGGTGCACCGCTCGGATGGGCCGACCACTCAACCGGCGTGTCCTAAGTTGATGTTCTGAGAAGCAGATAACCGCCGACCAGCGCGAACAGCACGTCTGACGACCAGGCTGCCAAGGCGGCGGGAAGATAGTTAACGTTGCCCATGGCACCAAACAGTCCGTCTATGACCCAGTAGGCAAGCGCTACGCCGATGGCAATGGCGATGGCGGACAGCGAGCCGCGCCGCCCCATCGACAACGCAAACGGAATCGCCAGCACAGCCATGACGATGGCTATCAGCGGATACGCGAGTTTATGCCACAGGGCAACGCGCAGGCGCATGGTGTCAAAACCGCTTTGCCGCAGATCCTTAATGTACGCCTGCAACTGCGGGAAATTCATCTCCTGCGATTGCAGGTTTTCCTTGGTGAAGTAGCCCGGATCTTCGTGAATTTCAGAGAACGTCAACTGCTTGAACTCGCGATACCCCGTTGTCTCGGCGCCTTTCATGTCGCGCACCCAGCCATTCTGAAAACGCCAGATGTCGTTATCGCTGTCCCAATAGACGCGCGGCGAAACAATGCGCCTGGTCAGCGAAAAGGTGGAAGGATCAAATTCGAACACCGAGAGGTTGGCGAATTCTTTGTGATCGGGATCGTAGAACTGGTAGTAAAAAATGCGGCCCGGCTCGCCTGCGCGCGGTTGCCCGAATATCCAGTTATGCTCGGGATGCAGAACCGTTTGTGGCGGCTTGCCCTTGATGATGTTGCGCAAAGCTTCCTGGCGTCGGTTTGCCTGGGGCAGGTAGTACTGGTCGAAAAGAAAAAGGCAGATGGAAAGGATGGCAGCGATGGAGACGATGGGCACAACAAGCCGGTACAGGCTGATGCCGGTGGCCTTCATGGCGGTGATTTCGCTGTTGCGGTTGAGTACGCCGAAAGTGACCAGCACCGCGATCAGCACCGCGAGCGGCGCAATCTGGTAGAGCATGTCCGGCGTGAGATTGACGAGGTACGCGCCAACTGTCATCAGCGGAATGTGGTTGCGGATGATGTCGCCGACAAGTTCAAAGAAGGTGAACACGAGCAGGAGCAGGACGAAGCCGGACAGCACCATAACGAAGGTGCCGAGGAATTCGCGCATCACGTATTCGTCGAGGATGCGCGGAAATATACTGCGCGATTTGGCCTGTTGGCGGTTGCGCTGAAAACGATCCATCCAGTTGGTGAGAGGGACTCCGTTTGGCTTGCCCGGATCGCTCTGCTGCTTAGGCGTGCGGGAGACCCAGCCAACAATGGTGCTGAGAACCGTGCCGCCTGTTGCCATTTGCCAAAGCAGAAAAATACCGACCGAAGCAAAGAGCAGATTTGCTGACCATACGCCGACGAACGCGGGCAGCTTGTTTTGACGCCCAAGCGCAGTTCCTATTATAGAGAGAACGTAGTAGAGAACGACCAGCAGAATGGTATAGACGAATCCTGAACTTTTGCCGCCGCGCCGTGAGGCGACGCCAAGCGGAACGCCAACGACCATGAGCACAATGCAGGCTACCGGAAACGCGAATCGGTTGTTCAGCTCGATCATGTACGTCTTAGAATCGGGCCGGTGAATGTCCTTGAGAAGTGCGCTCAACGGCAACGCATAGATGGCAGTATCCATGCGGCCAATGTGTACATCGCCTTGTGCGCCAAGCTCAAGGGGACGATCTGTTGTGGTGAAAGATGAGATGTTGTACTCGTTCGGCTGATCGGGTGTGATGTCGTGTTGTGCTCCATCGCGCAGCCTCATTAACAAAAGCTGTGATGAGTCGCTGACCACAGTTGCCGATGCCGCTGTGGTAATGCGCGGCGAAGTGGGATCGCTTACGTCGGCCATAAAGACCCGGTCCCAGTTGGACGCACCGGTGCCCGAGCGCACGATCTGCACATACAAAACAAAATTCTTGAAGTCCTCGTAGAAGACGCGCGGCTGAATCTGATACGAGGCCTGCGATGTCTCCAGTTGCCGCTCCATGTCGAGGATGGCCTGGTTGGCACGCGGTGCAAGGTAGAGCGAGTTGGCCAAGCCCAACAGGGTGCCGCCGATGGCAACGATTGATGAAACGCGAACGAAGTAGCCAATGCCCAGGCCGGAGGCGCGCATGGCGATCACTTCGCTGTCAGCGGCCAGGCGGCTCAAGCCCAGCAGCACACCCACCAGCACCGACATGGGAATTGTGACGCGGAGAAGGTTGGGCAGCGTGAAAACAAAGATTTCTGCCGCATCAGTAAAAGTGGAACTATTGCGCACCACCATCTCCAGCACATTGGGAAGGTAGGGCATGAAGAGGATGAACGTAAAAAGAGCGAGGCCTATCAACGTGTGGGAGAGGATTTCACCGAGGATGTAGCGAGTGAGGATGCGCACGGCTGGCTCTGAAACCAGTTTAACTTGCCCGGTCTAACTTGCCACAATTGCCGCCGGTTGCCAGCGTCGCAGGCGAAGGCTGTTGGTTAAAACGCAAATTGAGCTCAGAGCCATGGCCGCAGCCGCAAGCCATGGGGTGAGCAGAATATGGAAAGCCGGGTAAAGCAGGCCCGCGGCCAGCGGAATGCCGAGCAGGTTATAGCCGACCGCCCAGCCAAGATTCTGACGCATGATGCGCAGCGTTGCGCGCGCCAGCCCTAGCGCGGCGGGAATGGCGGAAGGCTGCGTGCGCAGCAGCAGGACGTCGCCGGCTTCCTGCGCCAGGTCAGCGCCCGTGCCCATGGCAATGCCCGCGTCCGCCTGAGCCAGCGCGCCGGCGTCGTTGATGCCATCGCCCACCATGGCCA
>JADGNO010000234.1 GCA_017883405.1 Occallatibacter sp.
ACGACGCGCTGTGCGTTGCCACTCCGTTCGGTCAATACAATTCGGAATCCACCGCCGGAGCACCGGCGAGCGAAGGTGTGTGCTTTCGCGTCTCGTCTCTAATGCCTGCATTGCAATCTAAATACTGAGGGAGGTACAAATTGAGGCGCAGACTTGTTTGGATCGGGAAGTTGAGTTTGTTTTCGCTCGTCGGAATCGGCTCGGAACACTCCGGTTCATGCTGCATCCGCCGTGCGGCAGTCTCAGCACGCCCACAGTTAACTCTTCAATTGATCTAAAAGTCATCCGAAAATAATCGCCGCAGAGCATGCAGCCAGATCCGGATTGTCGGACCTGGCGCATTAACCTCGCGGTCGCAATCAGCAAAATTGCGCGAGCTATCCCTTCGAGTGGCCGCCCTTGACGCTGACTTCCGTATCCAGCCAATCGGACAAACGCTTCGAGTCCACTTCCGCTGTTCCGGCGCGGCCATTCAGCGACGACCTCGCCAGCGCCACTGAAATCTTGATCTTCCCTTTAATCGAATAAGCCGTTAGGTACTGGGCCAGTTGCTTGTCGGCTAGTTCCATGTAGTCCGCCGGCAGGGCGCCTTCCGCACCCGAGATATCTGTAGGGCCCAAGATCATCTGGCTCATCACGGGGTTGTTTTTATCTTTTGACGTATCGAACTGCACCACCAGGCATGCCCTTTTTTCGAGCGCGTCAGGATTCGCCGTATATTTGACAGTCGGAATCGTGATTCCCGACGGACTTGGCTTAGCATCCTTAGTGTCAAGCGAGATGCGGTAAGGAGCCCCCTTCCATTTGGGCTCAACGGGGGCACTTGCTGTCTTATTCGCCTGGTTTCCGCAGCCTGCTAGAAGCGCAATTCCGCCAATCGCTAAAAAGATAGCCTTTCTCACGTAATCCTCCTGGTTGATATGCGGTGACGCGCCAGAATACCACTCCCGCGCAACACTGAATAGTGACCCAGATCAGCCGCAGTCCGTGCCCGCAGCTCTATCAATCGGCATCGGCAATGATCGAACGATTCGGCACAACCTAGTTGGATCCGGTCAGAACCTTTTCGAAGAAGCGAATCTTATCCGGACTGTTCGCCAACGGGATGGGTTGAGTCTTGTCTCCTACTTCCATTACCTGCGGCTTTTCATCGACTGCCGGCCACGAAGGCAAGCCCTTTCCATTGGGATTGCCGGTGGCGCAGAAGTTCGTCCAATACGACGACATCATCGCAGCGATTTTCCTATCCTGGTCTGTGAATGGCCGATCTGAAGTGCGAAGCGTGTTGAGCGTGTAAGGAACGTCCGAACTGTGAAAGGCTCCGTATTTTTCTGCGTCAGGACCGGGCAAAGTGTGGTCCCATAGGTACTCGTATACTTTTGTCTTCGCGGTTTTGGCTCTCACTCGCGCCCATAGATATTGCGCCATCAGAGCTTGATCGATATTGCTCTGCTTCTGCGCTGCCTGCGCCTCTGCGTCGGTTGTTGCGGGATAGAGTTTCAAAAACTCGGTCGCCGAGTCTCCGTACCGTTGTCGCGCCCGCTCCTGAAATTCCGCAAGAGTCACGGGCCGGGGCGCTCCTGATATCCCACCCAGCTCACCCAACACGCTCCCAGTAAGCGTCACAACATCGTTCTGTTTGCCGTCTGCGATCACACTCATGAAGTGCGCCGGCAGTACATACCCATCTACGATGGGTGCAAAGCGGGTCCTCTCTCCATTCTGATCGATCAGCTTCTGCCAACTCATCGCTCGCAACTCTGCCAGTGAATGTGCTCCCCTGGCCTCGGCAAACTTCTGGCCCGCCTTCTCTGCACCGCCAAGCTCTCCCGCTCCGCCTGCCGGTCTGCCTGTTCCAACAGTCGAGCCGCCACTCTGCACAATTGCGCGCTCAAACAGTCCGCGCGCCAATGGTGACGCGGTCAAATCGTGCACTGCACTACCACCGGCCGACTGCCCTGCAATCGTGACGTTGTTCGGATCACCTCCAAAGAGAGCAATGTTCTTTTGCACCCAGCGGAGCGCGGCAATCTGATCAAGTAGCCCGTAGTTGCCTGACACCTGGTGCTCAGACTCTTTTGTGAGCTCAGGGTACGCGAGGAAACCCATGACGCCCACGCGGTAGTTGATGGTAACGACCACCAGGCCCTTGCCGGCCAAGCCCTCTCCGTCATAGATCGGAACCTCCGTGCCGCCCTGATGAAAACCGCCCCCATGGATGAACACGAACACCGGTCGCTTCTCTGCAGACGAATTGGCCGCGGTAAACACGTTCAGGTAAAGGCAGTCTTCGCCAATCTGGTTGTGCGGCATGAACTCGTATGTCCAAGGGAGATTTGCGGACGGAATGTCCTGGACGCAGCTTGGCGGATATTTGTCAGTCGCGTGCAGTCCCTTCCAGGGCAGCACGGGCTGTGGCGCCCGCCAACGTAAATCGCCAACAGGAGGCGCCGCAAATGGAATTGACTTGAATGTCATGATCGACGGGTCGTTGCCCTGAACTCCCATAACCAGCCCGCCTTCAACGCGGACCGGTTGGGTGATCGCGGCACCAAGTGGCAACGCAGTCGCGGCTAGCAAAGCAACTGCGCAGAACATTCTCAAAGTCATCAGCATTCTCCTTGAAACCAGGTCAAACGGGCATCCTCGTCAATTCCCCGCAAGACAGGTTGTCGTGCGTCGCAGGAGCCAGCGCAGATGTGCAGCGCTGAACTGTATATCCCGTCACCGGGCAATATACCATTGACCACACTTGGTAGTTCCATTGCCCGCATTCGCATCCACTTGCAATGCTGCGTTGGCCACGCGGTTTTTGCCGTGCCCGCTCATACTGCAGTTGATGGTCCGGTAGGCTATTATTTCAGTGATCTAATTCTGAGCGGAGATGAGCAGTCGGACCCACCCAATCCCGTTAAACATTCTGTGCACTGGAGCCTGAATTTCAAGGTTTTCAATTCTCGACTTCAGCCCATCCCAAAAATCAAGGAAGTCTATGCCGCGAATAAACCCGTACGTTCTTCTGCTCACCCTCATTGCCACCCTGGGTGGGCTGCTATTTGGATATGACACGGCCGTGATCAATGGCGCCGTTGACAGCCTGAAGGTGTATTTCATTGATCCGCGCTTTGCGGATTTGGCTAATCCAGCCCAGGCGAACGCCGCCAACTCGCTGCTCGGATTTGTAGTTTCGAGTGCGCTCATAGGTTGCATTATTGGCGGCCTCATGGGCGGCTGGGTCAGCACCAACATTGGCCGCAAGCGCGGACTGATTATTGCCGCTGTGTTTTTCCTCATCTCGGCAATTGGCGCGTCCGCACCGGAATTCCCATTTGCTGCAATCGGCCATGGCGGATCGGCCTACATGGGCAATTTCGTTTTCTACCGTATCCTTGGCGGAATCGGCGTCGGTTTGGCTTCAATGCTTTCGCCCATGTATATCGCTGAAATTGCACCGCCAAAAGTGCGCGGAAACCTGGTGGCATGGAACCAGTTCGCCATCATCTTCGGTATGTTGGTCATTTACTTCGTCAACTTCGGAATCTCCAAGTCAGGCAGCGGCGATGCGTGGCTGAACGTAATCGGCTGGCGCTACATGTTCCTTTCCGGCGCAATTCCGGCCATTCTCTTTTTGCTGCTTCTGTTCTTTGTGCCTGAAACACCGCGCTTCCTCATGCTGAAAGGCGATGAGGTAGGCGCGCGCGCCGTGTTGGCAAAGCTCGTCACACCTGAAGAAGGCGAAAAAGAATTGTCTGAGATTCGCGCTTCGCTCAGCGAGCATCACTCCGGCAAGATGTTCTCCTACGGTGGGCTACTCATCTTCGTCGGAATCATGCTATCGGTGTTTCAACAATTTGTCGGCATCAACGTCGTGCTGTATTACGCAACCGATATCTTCAAAGGCATGGGCATGACCACCAATGCCTCGCTCCTGCAGACCATCATTGTCGGCGGCGTCAACCTTACTTTCACAACCGTTGCCATCTTCACCGTGGATCGATTTGGCCGCAAGCCGCTTCAGATCATCGGAGCGCTGATCATGGCGGTGGCCATGGTTTCCCTGGGCATGGCTTTCTGGATCGGCGGCGAAGGCATGCTGGCGCTGGTATCCATGCTGGTTTACACTGCCGGCTTTGCAGTTTCGTGGGGCCCCGTAACCTGGGTGCTGCTGTCTGAAATTTTCCCCAACCAGATTCGCGGCAAGGCCATGGCGCTGGCCGTTGCCATGCAGTGGATTGCCAACTATCTGGTCAGCTGGACATTCCCGATCCTCGACAAGAATCCGTACCTGGTGGAGCATTTCAAGCATGGATTCGCATACTGGATCTACGGCGGGATGAGCCTGCTGGCCGCGCTGTTCATGTGGAAGTTTGTGCCGGAAACCAAGGGCCGCACACTGGAGCAGATGGAAGGCATCTGGCGCCCAGCCGCTAAATAAACATCGCCCATTCGCGACGAGTATTGCGACCCCAGGTCATGATTTCTGTGACCTGGGGTTTTGTTTATTGCTCCCTCAGGGTTGCAACCGGATTCATTCTCGTCAGGCGCAATGTCGGAATTAAAACAGCGAGCGCGGTAACGATAGTGAGAACCAACACCACACCAACCATGCTGGGCACATCGTAAACACCTACTCCGTAAAGAACGCTACGCATTGCCCGCAGCGTAACCATGCAGAGCAACAATCCAATCAGTAGCCCTGCAGCAGAAGAGCGAATCCCCGACGCAGCCACGCTTGCCATGACCTGACGCACCGTGGCGCCCAGTGCCATTCGAATGCCGATCTCACGCGTGCGCTGCGCCACTATGTTGGCAATCAATGCAAAGATCCCAACCGCGCTCAATAGCAAGGCCAGCCCGGCCATCGCGCTCAGCAACGCTACTTCAACTCTCTGCGTTGCAATTGCCTGCGCCTGGTGGTAGTTCATGCTGTAAAACCCCGAGAATGGCAAGCTGGGATCGACATCGGCAAGTGCGCGCTGCATTTGCCCCGGAAGCCCGTCGATTGGCCCCCCGGTTCGCACAACCCAGCTCGGCTGAAACCAGACATGTATAACACTGAGGAACCTCGGGTCAGCCTGCGTCGAAGGTATGTATGCGGTGGGTTCGATACCAAGAGGATCGTTCACATTGTCGATGTGAGGCGGCAGTGTCACATCCTCCACCACTCCCACGATGGTTGTTCCATCCTTGCTGAGTGGAAGGCCTACTGGATTTGCTCCGCCATAAAACTTGCTCATGAAAGCGCGATTCACCACAACCACATGTTGAGTATCCCGACGATCCGAATCGTTGAAGGTGCGGCCCGTCAGTAGCGGTATCTGCAAAGCTTCGAAATAACCCGGCGTCACATACAACTCGCCACTTACAATCTGCTGGCCCACTTGAGGACCGCTGTTGATCGTCGTCACGTTGTTCAGTTCTCGTTCGAACGGTACAGATAAACCCACGCCCACGCTCTCGACGCCAGGAATCCGCTTCATGGCTGCGGTGCTCTCTTTCATCAGGCGATCAAATTCCGCCGGATCGCGATAGCGCGCCTCATCAAGCGATGCCTTTGCAGTCATCACTCCGTTGGGATTGAATCCCGGCGGAAGAGTCTGCAAATGTATCAGTGAGCGAATCAGCAACCCGGTCGCAGCCAGCAGTACCAATGTCAACGCAACCTCGCCGGCAATCAGAAATTGCCGCAGTCGCAGTCGTTCTACGCCGGCGATCGTCCTGCTGCTCATGAACGAGCGAAGGTCGATTCCACTGACTGCGATTGCCGGCAACAGGCCAAACAGAAGGCTGGTCAGCACGGACACGGCTATCGCAAATGCGAGCACTCGCGCATCCAGCGGGACTCCGGCTACCGGCAGGTAATTCCGCGGCAGCAGCGACAAAAGTCCGCGCAGCGCAAGAAATCCCACTCCAATTCCGACCGCGCCGCCAATCACCGCCAGCAGCAGCGTCTCTATCCAGAGCTGCCTTTGTATCTGCCACCGTGAAGCGCCCAGCGCCATCCTGGTAGCAATTTCGCCGGTTCGCCGCGTCATGCGTACCACCGTAAGCCCCGCAAGATTGGCACACGCAATCAGCAAAATAATCCCAGCAGCCAGCATCAGCGTCAACGCCTTGGGACGGAGCGTTGCCGTCTGCCCCTTCTGCAATGGAACCGTGTAAAACCAGACGGTCGAGCCCGGATGAAATTCCTTGGTTATCCGCTGCGCACGATTTGCCCACGCTTGATTAATCTGAGCGTCGGCTTGCTGCCAGGTCGCCCCATCACGCAATCGCACGATGACTTCATAGTTTGAGCCTCCGCCCTCACCCTGGCGGCTCGGCTGTATGGGTGTGTAGACGTCGGCATTCATCGGCGTTTGCGCGCCTGCCGGAAGTATTCCGACCACCGTATGCGCTTCGCCCTTCAATTGGATTGCTTGCCCGATCAGGTGTTCATCGGAATGGAATGCGTTGCGCCACAGGATGTCGGAAATAATCACGGCCTTCGGGCCATGCGGCCGGTCTTCATCGCTCGTAAAGTTTCTGCCCATCGCCGGGTGAATACCCAATACATCAAAATATTGTGCTGAGATTCGCCCTGCGTGCACGTACTGAACACTGCCGGCAGCCACAAGATTGACCCCGGAAGAAATGCCGCTCGTTACCGCGCCCATCAACGACGGAACACTGTCACGCAGAAGCTCCCACTGTTCTCCGTCGATATCGTTCATGCCATCGAAGGTTGCGGAACCTTGTATCCGAGTAAATACAGTGCCCAGGCGCTCCGGTTCGGAATAGGGCAGGCTCTTCAACATCAGGGCATTCACAATCGAGAATATTGCCGTGTTCACTCCAACGGAGAGTGCAAGCGTAACAATGACGGCGGCGGTGAAGCCTGGGTTGCGCAACAACTGCCGCCACCCGTAGCGCATGTCGCCCCACAGCGTATCGAGTGAACTTCCCGCGCGACGATCTCGCACCGCCTGCTTGACTTGCTCGACGCCGCCAAGTTCAGCCAGCGTTCTGCGCCGCGCTTCAGATGCGGGAACACCGGCCGCAACCTTCTCATCGGCAGCCATCTCTACATACGACCGGAGTTCATCGTCCAATTGGCGCTCAACTTTTTCTTTCTTGAAGAGATTCCTCAGCGCACTGCGCATCCGAAACAAAGTGCTCATCTCCGGCTCCTATGTTGTCGCATTCAATGCATTGGCCATCGCCAGTGCAATGGTGTTCCACTGCTCGGTTTCAACTGTGAGTTGAGCCTTCCCCGCCCTGGTCAACCGGTAAAACTTCGCGCGCCGGTTGTTTTCAGAGTCGCCCCAGGTTGCGTTCAGCCAGCCAGCCTCCTCCATGCGGTGCAAAGCGGGGAAAAGTGATCCCGGCTTCACCACGAACGTACCCTGCGTCATCTGGTCGATTCGTCTGGAAATGCCGAGTCCATGGAGCTCTCCGGTGTTAAGCGATTTGAGGATCAGCAGGTCCAGCGTGCCCTGCAAAAGATTGGTTTGTTTTGAGCTCATGCGGCCACCCCTATCGAATGTCTACATGAGATTGCGCCACACTCATATAGATTGTCAATAGGAGATTGAGCCAGGCCCTGAGGTTCATCCCCGGTCGGTGGGTTTTCCACCCCGTCGCCGTCCCGTATCGCCACCCCGGAACGTTACAATCGCCTCTAGGCCGTCTGCACCGACGGCAGGTATTAAGGAGCGCTTTCCCCATGGTTTATCAGGTTCTGGCCAGAAAATACCGTCCGCAGCGATTCGCCGATGTGGCCGGCCAGGATCACGTGACCCGCACGCTGCTTAACGCCCTCAGCCAGAACCGGATAGCGCACGGATATATTTTTTCCGGCCATCGCGGCATCGGCAAAACGACCATCGCCCGCATCCTGGCTATGGCTCTCAATTGTCGCAACCAGGTGGGCTCTGCCGAGCGGCCAACGCCGGAGCCATGCGCGGTATGTGAGTCCTGCACGGAAATCCGTCAGGGCAATGCTGTCGATGTCATCGAAATCGATGCTGCCACCAATCGAGGCATCGACGAGATACGCGAACTTCGCGACGCGGCCCGCTATTCGCCCGCACGCGATCGCTTCAAGGTATACATCCTCGACGAAGCACACCAGATCACTGATGCAGCGTTCAATGCCCTGCTGAAGACACTCGAAGAGCCGCCGTCTCACGTCATTTTCATGATGGCGACCACCGAGCCCGAAAACATTCCGCAAACCATCCGGTCGCGCTGCCAACACTTCAGTTTTCACGCCGTCAAGTTTGACGACATCCTCGCACAGCTAAACTCCATCGCCTCAAAAGAAGACGTTGATGCCGAAGAAGGCGCCCTGGCGTTGCTGGCCGAAGCAGGCGACGGGTCCATGCGCGATGCCCTGTCCATCATGGATCAGGCCATTGCATCAGCTCCGCTCGAAGGCGGCCGCCCTATGCTTTCTGCCGTGCAGATTCGAGAACTGATGGGCGCGGTTCCAAACGCAATTTTTGAACGGCTGCTGGAAGCCGTAGCGGCCGACCAGAGCGCCGAATTGATGGAGCAATTGAACGTGCTCGTCAATGCGGGCCACAGTCCTTCATCGCTGGCGCGTCAATTGGTTCGCTATCTGCGCAACACACTCATGGCTAAGATCGCCGGCGAGCAGACTGAACTGTTGCAAATCTCAGGCGATGAGCGAGCCCGCGCTGCACGCACTGCAATGCTCTTCAGCGAAGAAGAGATCACTCGTAATCTGCAGATTGTGCTGCGCACGTTTGACGATCTGAACTATCGCCAGGAGCAGCGCTTTCATCTTGAACTTGGCCTGCTTAAGCTCATCCATGCGCAGCGCCTGCTGCCGATTGAAGAACTGCTCAGCGGCGTGGCCGGCAGCGCGCGCGGAGCGGCTCCGCAAAGCACATCGCAAGCCTCACCTCGCATAACTGCTTCTGCGCGGCCTCCGGTAGCTTCTGCCCTGGCAGCCCCGGCGCCCGCGGCGCCACTGTCGCCGTTTTCGTCTGGCGGTTGGAACTCAACTCCAAGTGTGAAACAGAGTGCGACTGGAACTCCAGTCATCGAAATGGAGCGTACGTCGCCGGCGCCTTCTCAAGTATCGCTCGCGGATGCCCCCACAAGCGCCGCGCGCGAGGCGCCGCAATTCCCCGCTGTCTCCGCACCACCGATCGGATTCGCATCCACAACTCTCACCGAAGGATCGCTGGCAAAGGCTCCTGAAGTCGAAGCACAGTCCCCCGTTCTGTCCGGCGCTGCGCTATCTGTTGATGCGCTGCGCGACGCAGTCGGCGCCACTCTGTCTAAAGAAGGTCACGCATCCGCCGCACAATTGCTGAGCGGCGCAACGTGGACACTCGATGGAGCGAATCTGCGCATCGAAGTTCCCGGCCTCGGCAAGAAAATGCTAAGCCTGGCAGTGAATGCCGCAGCTGAAAAACTCATCCGCCAGGAATTGCAACGCCTCGGCGCACCCTCACGCTTTATGGTGATTCCGGGAGAAGGCGTGGCACAGGCCCCAGTGGCAGCACCCACGGCCGGCAGCATCCAGGAAGCCGCACTCGCGCATCCGTTAGTGCAGCGAGCGAAGGAAGTCTTCAAAGCAGAAGTGCGCACTGTTATCGATCTGCGCCAGAAATAGTTTAATCGTGCTTAGCGCTTTAACAGCGGCGCAGGAGATCCTGAAATGATTAATCCCCTTAAATTCTCCGAGATGCTCTCCCAGGCAAATCAAATGCAGGAGGAAGTGCAGCGCAAGCTCGG
>JADGNO010000235.1 GCA_017883405.1 Occallatibacter sp.
CAAAGCTGTTGGCCTTAGCACTGCGTTCTCGAGCAGCCGCTTTCGATTTGAGTTCTGACCGCGCTTCTCATCCGATACCATGAGTGCAGTCGTATCCCGACTGCGCCCATGACCGCCCTCGAAATCATCTGCGTGCTCTTCGCCATCGCCGCGGTCTTCGGCATGATCAGCGTCCGCTGGCTCAAGCTGCCCATCACCGTCGGCACGATGCTGCTAACGGTCGTGGCGTCTGGGGTGCTTATCGCGGCAAGCCCCGCCCTTCCTCAGGTTCACAAATGGGCTCTCGACCTTGCGCAGCGCATCGATTTTGAGAGCGTGATCCTGCACGGCATGTTGCCGCTGTTGCTATTCGCCAGCGCGTTTCTGCTTGACCTTGAACAACTGGCCAGCGAGAAGTTGACCGTGACGCTGCTCGCGGTTGTGGGTACCGTGCTCTCCTTCTTCCTCGTCGCGGGTCTCATGTTCGTGATGCCGGGCATCGGCGTTCCGTGGATTCAGTGCCTCATCTTCGGCGCGCTCATCTCGCCCACCGATCCGGTCGCCGTGCTCGAGATGCTACGCCGCGTCGGCGTCCCCAAATCCATCCAGGCGCAACTTGCAGGTGAATCGCTTTTCAACGACGGCATTGGCGCGGTTCTCTTCCTCACGATGATCGAAGTGGCGCGCGGCCAATCGCCGACAGCGTTACACGTTGGCGAGTTTCTGTTGCTCAAAGCCGGAGGAGCAATCGTAGCCGGCATTGTTGCAGCTTGGATCACCTCGCAACTGATGGGCCGCGTCAAGTCGTATCAAATCGACATCTTGTTTACCATCACGCTTGCTCTCGGCGGCTATGTCGTGGCCGATCTTCTGCATCTCTCCGCGCCTCTTGAAGCAGTGGTTGCCGGAATTGCGCTACGCGTATTTATCCGTGATCTTTCCATGCAGGAAATCGATAACGACAGCGTCAACAGCTTTTGGGAAGTTATTGATGAAATCCAGAACTCCGTACTCTTCGTTCTGCTCGGTCTTGAAATTCTCGCAGTAACAATGAATGCCGCATCGTTCCACGCCGGCATGGCCGCCATTCTCTCTGTGAACGTAGTCCGCTTCGCAGCCGTGACAGCATTGCTCGGTCTGGTGCGGCTCATCCAGCGCGGCCACCGCAGTTCCCTGTTCGTACTTACCTGGGGTGGCTTGCGCGGAGGTCTCTCGATCGCGCTCGCGCTCTCAGTACCAGAGGCACTCGGCCGCTCATGGATGCTCGGCGCAACATACCTGGCCGTCGTATTTTCCATCGTCATTCAAGGGGGATCGATGGACATGTTGCTGCGCTGGCGAAAGAACAAAATCGCATCCGCTTGATCTGCTCGTTCACATTATTCTTTGCGTTCAGCCCTTCCTGTGGTTTCCTAGTTAGAACCCGCCTATGCTCAAGCACCTGGAAAACTATTTCGAGTTCAGCCATCTGGGAACCAACTGGCGCACCGAGATTCTCGCCGGCGTCACCACGTTCCTCACCATGGCCTATATCGTCCTGGTGAATCCGGCCATTTTGTCGGCAACGGGCATGCCCCTACCTGCCATCACCGCGGCCACATGTCTTTCCGCTGCTTTCGGGTCCATACTGATGGGCATCGTCGCGCGCTATCCCATCGCGCTCGCACCGGGCATGGGCCTCAACGCTTACTTCACTTACACTGTTTGCCTCAAAATGCACATCCCGTGGCAGACGGCCCTGGGCGCGGTCTTTCTCTCCGGCATCATCTTTCTTGCGATCACCGCTGCGGGCATTCGCCAAATGATTCTTCGCTCCATCCCGCATGAGCTGTACGCCGCTGTCGCCGGCGGCATCGGGCTCTTCATCGCCTTCATCGGTTTTCGCAATGCCGGCCTGGTCGTTGCCGACCCTGAGACGTTCGTCAGCCTTGGCAACATTCGGCATCCCACTACTGCCCTCGCGCTATTCGGCCTGGTGCTCATGGTCACGCTTGAAGTAAAAAAAGTGCGCGGCTCCATCCTTATTGGCGTGCTCACCATCACCGCCATTGCATGGATGATCGGTATGGTTCACTGGGCGCCCTCCATGGGCGGCCTCAGTTCGCTCGCTGATACGGCGTTCAAGCTCAACATCGCCGGCGCACTAAACAAGGGCCTGCTTGAAATTGTCTTCGTCTTCTTCTTCGTTGATCTGTTTGACAATCTGGGCACGCTGGTCGCCGTCACCAAGCGCGCAGGCCTTCTCTCTGCGGATCACTCCATCCCGCGCCTCAATCGCATTCTGCTGGCCGACGCGACCGCGACTGTCTTCGGCTCGCTCACCGGAACCTCCACCGTCACGAGCTACGTGGAATCAACTGCGGGCGTAGCAGCCGGCGGACGATCCGGCGTTACAGCCATCGTCACCGGTTTGCTCTTCCTGTTCGCCATCGTCGCCGCACCGTTCGTCAACATGGTTCCGCAGGCCGCTACCGCGCCTGCACTCATCCTTGTTGGCTCGCTCATGCTTGCTTCCATTACGGAAATTCGCTGGCACGAGCCGCTCGTGGCGCTGCCCGCATTTCTTACCCTGGTGCTCATTCCCTTCACTTATTCCATCGCCAATGGGCTCGGCTTCGGCATCATCGCATGGGCTGTTCTGCATCTGGCCGCCGGCAAATACCGCCGCGAAGACTGGCTGCTCTACATCCTTGCCGCGCTCTTCCTCGCGCGCTTTATCTACCTGGGCGCAGGCTAACCAAAACCTGAACGACTTCACAGCCCATCCAATATCCCGCGGTGGTTCGCCCGCACCTCCTTCCCTGCCAATCGTCTGACCTCCTACCTCTTTTTCGTCATTTCCAACCGGCATAAAAAAGGTACACTCATCTCAATTACTCCCTCCGCTGTTGAACGGAATATTTAAAGCCCTCGAAAGAGGATGTTTTTGGGAATCTTAATGAAGAACTCTTGGCAGTTGAGACTGCCCGGATTTGCCTTGGCGGCTTTGCTTTCGTTCGCGTTGTCCTGTGGACTGGCGGCATGCGAACGCGTTGCCGCTTCCACGCAGCCAACTGTGGTCCGCGTCATCGACGCCAGTTATGCTGCGCCTGCAATCAACGTCAATATCGATGGCGCTCTGTTCGCAGCCAACCTCGGGCAGGGTACCTTCACCAACTACGGCACGTTTACCGCCAAGAGTGGCGCACTCATCACAGTCGGCCCCGTCGCAGGCGGCGCGCCGTTGATCTCCACCAACAATTCATTGCTTCCCGGACAGCAACACTCCATCCTCATTACCGATAACGGCCTCGCGCCTGCAACTTACAACGTCACTCTACTCGACGACCAGCGCACTTCAGCCGCGACCAGCCATTCTGCTTTCCGATTCATCAACCAGGGACTTAAAGCCGGCCCCGTTGACATCTACATGGTTCCCAACGGCGTCACCTTGGCCAACGCGGTCCCCGTAGTTACCTACCTGCCCGCCGGCTCCGTCACCGGATACGTCAATTTCACATCGCAGACTGTCAACATGATCATCACCGCCGCCGGCACAACAACGGTCAAATACACTTCGCCGGCCATCGACCTCAACGGCGGCGAAGTGCGTACCGTGCTCCTGGTCGATTCGCAATTGGCCACGAGCCCACCGGTTACCGCCTTCATCGGCAGCGACGTAAACTAGATCCAGTCGATGCGCATCTTCCCCATCTCACGTTCGCTCGCCCTGCTGCTCGTTTCGTGCCTTGGCGCCAGCGCCTTTGCCGCCGACAGCTATCGCGTCGTCAACACCTATTCGCACGACCCAACCGCCTTCACGCAAGGGCTCATCTTTCTTGACGGACATCTATACGAAAGCACCGGCGAATCAGGACATTCCTCACTGCGGATGGTCTATCTTGAGTCGGGACGCGTGTTGCAGAATGCTCCGCTAGAGGACAAGTACTTCGCCGAAGGCCTGACCAACTGGGGCAGCACTCTCATCCAACTCACCTGGCTGTCGCACATCGGATTTGTTTACGATCGCTTCAGCTTTCGCCTGTTGCGCACCTTCAATTACGACTACGAAGGTTGGGGGCTAACGCAGGATGGCCAAAACCTGATCGAGAGCGACGGCAGCACAACCCTCCGCTTTCTTGACCCCAAGACCTTTCGCGAAGTGCGGCGCGTCGAAGTCACCGACGGCGGCAAGCCCGTGGAGGAGCTCAACGAACTCGAATATATTCACGGCGAAATCTACGCCAACGTCTGGCATACCGATCGCATCGCCCGCATCTCCCCCGACTCGGGTCACGTACTCGGCTGGATCGATCTCACCGGCCTGCTGCCAACAGACCGGCACCCCGGCCCCGAAGGCGTTCTCAACGGCATTGCCTACGACGCCCAGCACGACCGCCTCTTCGTTACCGGTAAACTCTGGCCACTGCTCTTCGAAATCAAAGTTATTCCAGAAAAAGCGAAATCTGCTGCGACCAGTCAAAACACACCGCGACACTAAGGGTGCCCCATCCTTGAATCGCTTTTTGATTCAAGGGTGGGACAGCAAGCCCGTCAACCATGTCACAAATCCCTAGCGTCACCCATCACACCCCGCAGCGCAAAACCGCGAGTATACTTTTCGGCAAGGAAAAGCAACACCATGCAAGGTCTAGATTCGTCACCCCTGATGATGCAGAACTCGCTGCAAAACGCCGCAGTGCTTACGATCATCCTCGCGTTCGTTGGCTACATCGTCACGTTCATGATCAATCGCATGATGGCTCGCCGTGCCGATCATTTGCGCCTTGTCGACCAGCGCCTGAACGATTTCTATGGGCCGCTCTACGTGGCCACGGTTGCAGGTAATATCGCTTACAAATCGCTGCTCGGCAAACAGGGCAAGACGCAGTGCCATCCCATCCGCGACGAAGACCTGAAAGAGTGGATCCTGTGGATGACCACCATCTTTATGCCGTTGAACGACGTGCGGGAAAAAATAATTATTGAAAATGCGCACCTGATCATTGAAGAGCAGATGCCGCAATGCCTGCTCGATTTCGTAACCCACGTTGTGGGCTACAAGGCGTTGATGGCGCAGTGGGCTGAAGGGGATTACGCCGAGCGTCGCTCCATTATCGGCTGGCCCCCCGAGTTCGACGCCTATGTCGAGCACTCGTACAA
>JADGNO010000236.1 GCA_017883405.1 Occallatibacter sp.
ATCCCGCCGATATTGGAACAATTTCGCCAGTCCACCGGCATTCGCGTCGAGACCACCTACCAAGCTTCGGCGATGCTGACCACGCAGATCATGAATGGCGCACCCTTCGATATTTTTTTATCCGCCGATCTGGGCTATCCCAAACGCCTCATCGACGCCGGTCTGGCCGATGGCCCTTCACCCGTCACTTACGCTAAAGGCACGCTGGTGCTTTGGACTCGCAAAGACTCATCGCTGTCGCCGCCCTCGCTTAGTCTGCTGCGCAATCCAGCTCTCAAGCGGCTGGCCATCGCTAACCCCGAACGCGCACCGTACGGCCGTGCCGCGGTTGCAGCACTCACGCGGCTAAACCTCTACGACGATCTGAAGCCACGCCTGGTAACAGCAGAAAACATCGCGCAGGCCGCGCAGTTTGCCGATTCGGGCAATGCCGACGCAGGGCTCATCTCGCTGACTTCTGCCATGACACCGCGCATGGCCACAGCCGGCAACTACTTCGTAGTACCGCGCGACCTATATCCGCCCATTGAGCAAGGTGCCGTCATCGTAAGCAAGTCGGCCCATGGAGAAGAAGCCCGCAAGTTGCTCGACTATCTTCTGTCCGCTCCTGTTCAGGCTCAGCTTGCCAAAAGCGGCCTCACACCGGTTCACTAGGAAAGTACATGGACTGGCAAGCGTTCGCACTCACCCTCAGACTGGCCACCACAACCACGGCAATCCTGTTGGTTGTAGCTGTTCCGCTGGCCGCCTTGCTGGTGCTGGGACGCAGCCGCTGGCTTGCGCTGCTTGAGGCACTTGCCGCATTGCCGCTGGTGCTGCCGCCCACCGTGCTCGGCTTTTTTCTGCTCGTCATGCTGGGCCCGCGAACCGCAATCGGCCGCGGCATTACCGCTCTGCTCGGGCATCCGCTGGCATTTTCATTCACCGGCCTGGTCGTTGGATCTGTCATCTACAGCTTGCCCTTCGCCGTTCAGCCGCTCGTAGCCGGCTTCGCAGCAGTTGGTCCCGAACTGGTGGATGCGGCGCGTCTGCTCGGCGCCAGTTCAACGCGTGTCGTGTTCAGCCTTCTGGTTCCGCTGGCGCGTCGATCGCTCATCACAGCGGCAGTGCTCAGTTTTCTGCACACGGTGGGCGAGTTCGGCGTGGTGCTCATGCTCGGCGGCGATATTCCCGGAGCCACGCGCACTCTTTCCATCGTGCTCTACAACCAGGTGGAGAACTTCGATTACGCTTCCGCGAACAACACTGCGGCCATTTTGCTCGCACTCAGCGTAACGGCGCTTGCGGCCATCTACTACATGCGCGGAGGCCGCCGTGCTTGAACTCGACCTCAACGCGCAGCGCGGCAGTTTTCATCTCCAGGTCAAATGCCGCTTTGACTCTGACTGGACCGTAATCTTCGGGCACTCTGGCGCCGGCAAAAGCACGCTGCTCCGCTTGCTCGCCGGACTCGACAGAAACGGAGCGAGCAACGCACTGCAGGGACGTATTGCCCTGGACGAAAGCACGCTTACCGACACCGCCAACGGAGTGTGGCTCGCGCCCGGGCGCCGCAGAATGGCGCTGGTGTCGCAGCATCCGTCTCTGTTCCCTCACCTGAACGTCGAAGCAAACGTAGCCTACGGTTTGAGCGCAATGGAGAGAAGCACACGCGCTAAACGAGTAACGGAGATGCTGGAACTGGTGGACGCAACAGAACTGGCAAACCGCCGTCCTCAGGACCTCTCCGGCGGACAAGCGCAGCGCGTTGCATTGGCAAGAGCACTGGCGCCCGCTCCACGCCTGCTGCTGCTCGATGAACCGTTCTCAGCACTCGACGGCACCGCCAGCGACGCATTGGTGGATCGACTGCAAATCTGGCTGCGCGCCAACAACGTGCAAACCGTCATCGCCACCCACGATGCCACCGACGCCTTCGCGACGGCAGCAGAAGTTGCGCTGCTTCGCGAGGGTCAACTTGCCGCCTTCGGACCCGCTGAAGATGTTTTGGAAGAAGAACGCGAAAGAATCGTGGGCCGACTAGGACCGCACTAAAAACCCACCATTACAGGTTCCATGTCTAACTGAATTCCAAATCGCTCCAGCACAGCCGCTGCGATCTTTTGTGCCAGCCCGAGAATGTCTTCCGCTGTAGCACCACCGCGATTGATCAACGCCAATGTATGCAGCGACGAAATACCCGCTGCTCCCACGGCGCACCCCTTCGGAAACCCGGCCTGCTCAATGAGCCACGCCGCAGGAATCTTTATCAATCCACCCTTCGCGGGAAAAACTTGCAACGCCACACCGGCATCCTTCGCAAACGCGCGAACGCGTTCCGCCACGGCCTGCGTAACTTCTGGATTCTTGAAAAAACTGCCGGCGCTCTTGCAATCGGGATCGCCTTCAACGAGCAGCATCCCCTTGCCCTTGCGAATTTCGCGAACTTCAGTGGCCACTTCACTAAGAGTTGGGGTGCCCGTCAAGCCCTTAAAATGCGCCTTCAAATCCGCGTAGGTGATCTGCGGCGCGCCATCCCTGCGCAGCCGGAAATCCACACCCGTGACAATGAACCTTCCGCGATCTGTCGAATTGAATCGGCTGCGACGGTAGGCAAAGCCGCATTGCGCTTTCGGCAGTTCGACGTGTTCCCATTTCTCCAGGTCAAACGCCCGTACGCGTTCGATTACCGTTTCAACTTCCTGCCCGTAAGCGCCAACATTCTGCACCGGCGTGCCGCCTACCGTGCCAGGAATGCCGGCCAGGCATTCGATTCCGGCGTAGCCCTGCGCAACCACTATGGAAACAAAACGATCCCAGTCTTCGCCTGCACCGCAGCGAAACAAGTCGCCCTGCCGCTCGATTCCCTTCAGGGACACGCGCAGCACCATACCTTCGAATCCAGCATCGGAAACCAAAAGGTTGCTGCCGCCGCCGAGCACGAATAGCTCCACACCGTGCTCACGCGCCCAGTAAGCGGCCTCGATAAGGTCGTCCGCCTTCTCCGCCTCAACAAACCACCGGGCCGGCCCGCCGATACCAAACGTGGTAAAAGGCGCAAGTAGTTGATTTTCTTTCAAGAGCATCAGACTCAAGCCTACACCAGGCCATTTAACTGTAAAATGAATACAGGCACTTCCCTGCCGGAGGTTTTACATGTATCCAGAATTGATGGTTATTCCAATGCGCGAGGAGCTTGTTCGCGCCGGGATCAATGAGTCCCGGACGGCCGAGGACGTCGATGCGGTCCTCGCCCAGCCGGGTACAACTCTGTTGGTCGTGAACTCAATCTGCGGTTGCGCCGCAGGCAAAATGCGCCCTGGAGTGCGCCTCGCTCTGGCCAACTCCGCCAACCAGCCCGATCACAAAATCACCGTGTTCGCCGGCCAGGATCGCGAAGCCACTGAACGCGCACGCAGCTATTTTGAAGGCAATCCTCCCACTTCTCCCGCTGTCGCTATTCTGCGCGACGGCAAGCTCGTCTATCTCATGCAGCGTTTTGTCATCGAGCAGTCGACCGCGCAAGACATCGCCGGTGAACTCGTCCGTGCCTTCGATGAATTCTGCGCCAAAACAACTGCGTAAAACAGTTCCATTAATTCACGCTGAAACCAAACGGCCTCCCACTCGGGAGGCCGTTTGGCTTTGGACCCAGCACTGTTTACCGGGCAATTCATGCCCACCGCAAAGGAATGGGTGCCCCGGGTCTCGCTTCTGAGACCCTGTTAACCTCAGCCCCGATCTCGCGCGCCTCCCTTCATTCGGACAGTACTGAACTGCATCGCCGCGACGAACGGTACTCTACCGTTATCTTCTAGACCTTTCGACCTTAGTCGACCGATGGTCCCCGGCACTGTACCCGACAGAGCGTTGCTCCTTTTTCGGCGCGGGTGCTTCCTTATAGGTTGCCGGAGGGCTAATGACTATGAAGACAAGACTATCGATTCTGGTGCTCGTACTATGCTCCGCAGCAAGCTACTCCCATTCTCAGATTTTCGATCCAACTGGTCTGGTATCGCCGAGCCAACACGGGAAGGTGACCACCCTGGGGACGGGTTTCAGTTTCACGGAAGGCCCCGCCGTGGATCGCCATGGAAACGTATTTTTTACCGACCAGCCCAATGACAAAATTTATCGCTGGGACGCCGATAGCGGCAAGATCACCCTGTTCCTGGAAGGCACTGGCCGCGCCAACGGGATGGCCTTCGACCGGGATGGCAACCTCATCACGTGCTCTGACATGCATGGCGAAGTATGGAAGATCTTTCCCGATGGAAGCCACGTCGTGCTGATCAACAACTACAAGGGCAAACTGCTCAACGGGCCGAACGATGTATGGATCGATCCCGTTACCGGAGGGATGTATTTTACGGACCCAATCTTTCCCAGAGCATATTGGGATCCGGGTGATCCGCGGCAACAGCCC
>JADGNO010000040.1 GCA_017883405.1 Occallatibacter sp.
ACCACAGCTTAGGTACCGTGCGAAATCAAATAGAACACGAATGACAAGACAAGAAACCAGATACCAACTTTGTTCCAGTCCCTGATCTTTATCCGCCCTGCAATAGCATAGGCTATAAGGAACGGTAGAAGTATCCCTCCCACGGCATAACCGACGACCTCAGCTGTCACGACACCGTGTGACCAACGTAGGGCCTTGAGACAGGCGAGGATAATTCCACCAACAATTCCGCTCAACCCGAGTATGCCAATCGGCTTGTGGGGCGCTGAAATCGTCTGTTCAGTCGGAGGCATGTTCAAAGGTGAAATAATATCTGCTGTCCTCCCCTGATAACAACCAACTTCTTCAGCGCCTCCACATTCCTTAGATCATCTCCGGGCTCATCTATCGGCGTTTCTGCGATGAACGCAGCGTGGGCAAGTCGCGGATCGTTCAGCAATCGGCGGAATGGTTCCAGGCCAATGCTTCCATTCCCAATATGCTGATGGCGGTCGAGCTTCGATCCGCATGCAGCCTTGGCATCGTTGCAATGCCATACGGGAACATTCTTCAACCCAACGCTCGCATCCAACTTCACCAATGTCTCACGCAGTCCTTCTTCGCTGACGATGTCGTAGCCCGCGACGTGCGTGTGGCAGGTATCAATGCAAGCGGCAACCGGGATGATGCTTCGTAAGCGTTCGAGCAATTCCGCCACTTGCTCGAAGCTTCCGCCCAAAGAAAATTCCGCTCCGGCGGTGTTTTCAATCAAGATAGTCAATCCGCCCTTCGCCAAATCAAGCCCGGAAGTAGCGGCGGCAATCGCGGCAGCGGCGCGCGTCAATCCCTGCTCACGGTCTGATCCGCGAAACGATCCCGGGTGCAGCACCAGATATTCCGCGCCCAACGCCAGCGCTCGCTCAACCTCGCCGCGAAACGCCTCAATGGATTTCTTAAAGAACTCTTCATTGGTTGCCGCCGGATTCACCAGATAGTTGGTGTGAATGACCAGCGGCTTGAGGCCATATTTCTCACGCAGCCGCTTCATTTCGTCGCACTGCATTTGGCCCAACGAATACGGCTTCCACTGCCGCGGACTGGAGGAGAAAATCTGAAACGTATTGCAGCCCAGCCGGTACGCGCGCTCAGCGGCATTCTGCACTCCGCCCGCAACCGATGTGTGAATGCCAATCCGCCGCGAAGTCAAATGGGGCTGGTGCTTCGGCGCTGGGAGATTGAGAATGTCCTGTTCGTCGGCCATCGAACGCGACCGGGGGCTCAATTTGTAGTGATCACGGCGCGGAAGCGCACCTTCCCCTCGGCCACGCGGTCGTAAGCTTTGGCGATGTCGGCAAGTTTGTAGGTCTCTTCCATCACCTTGACCTTGCCTCTGGCGGCGTAATCGAGCGCCTCATATAAATATTCGCGGCCATTCTGTTGTGAACCAATGATCCGCACGCGCTTCAGCAAGAGGCCCACCGAATATTGCAATGGCTCGTTGGAGAGACCCATCAATATCACACGACCGTCGGGACGCATGCCCTTCATGGCCTCAGCGGTTGCAGTCCAGGAATTGCTGGTGGCAAGCAAAACATCGGCACCACCTGCGGCCTGTAACTTTTCTCCGTCTTCGACAATTTCGTCCGCGCCCAATTTCCGAATGAGGTCCGCTTTGTCTTTCGATTTTGTGACAGCAATGGTTTCAAAGCCCGCTGCCTTGGAGTACTGCAAAGCGAGATGTCCCAGCCCGCCAATACCCACGACGGCGATACGCTCGTGCGGCTTAGGATCAGCAAACCGCAACCCGCTCCACACCGTATAACCGGCGCAGAAAATGGGTGCGGCCTGTACGTAATCCAGACTGTCAGGGATCAGCATCGTGGCATCGGCATAGGCGAGCATGTACTCGGCGTGGCTGCCCCATGTTTGCACTCCCGTGCCAATCTGATTGGCGCAAAACTCACGCTTCTCGCGCAAGCACCATTCGCAACGCCCGCAGGAAGACTGTATCCATGGCACGCCCACACGGTCACCGATTTTGCGGGAAGTCACACCCACGCCGACTTCAACGATCTCGCCAACGGGTTCGTGCCCCAGCACTCGAGGAAACTCGGTGGGAACCACTCCGTGCGTAATATGAACATCGGTGTAACAAAGTCCGCTGGCATGGATCTTGATCACAACCTGGTTAGGTCCAGCTTTCGGGGTAGGCACTTCCTTGACTTCCCATTTGCCATTGACTGCGGGAACGATTGCGGCTTTCATGCGCTCTCCTTAAAATTTGAGGATTTCACAGTTCCGTACTATAGATGCGATTCGGAAATCTGGGATTCACTGGTCAGGATAGCGGCTCAATTTGCATTAAGGATGCGCGCCTTTCATGCGCAAGCATGAATCGGCGCGCTCAGATCCCTCACAGCACACAGAACGTTTGCTCGGGATGACAGGCAAATTGAGCCGCACCCCGGCCAAGCCTCATTTGCTGGCCACCCGCATCCAACGGTAGACTGATAGTTTCTGAGGTGTTTCTATGCTGGTCGTCATGAAAGCGCACGCTACGCCGGACGAGGTGCGCGCCGTTTGTCTAAAAATCGAGTCGTTGGGATACCGCGCCCACTCCATGCCTGGCGCAGAGCGTACCGCCATCGGTGTCACCGGCAATCAAGGTGAGATTGAGCCTGGCGCGGTCGAAGAGATGGCTGGCGTGCAAGAAGTCATCAAGGTCACCAAGCCCTACAAGCTGGTCAGCCGCGACATTAAAGGCGACAACACCGTCATCAGTTTTCCCGGCACCGATGCCACATTCGGCGGCAAGGGACTGGGCGTCATCGCAGGGCCATGCTCGATTGAAAGCCGCGATCAGGCGTTTGCCATCGCCGAACATGTATGCCGCGCAGGCGCGCAATTCTTTCGTGGTGGCGCGTACAAACCGCGCACCTCTCCCTATGCATTTCAAGGGATGGGCGAGGAAGGCCTCCGCATTATGGCCGACGTTCGCGACCAATTCGGCCTGAAGATCGTGACCGAGGCGATTGACAATGAATCGCTGGAGCTGGTGGAAAAGTACGCGGACGTGATTCAGATCGGCGCGCGCAATATGCAAAATTTCTCGTTACTCAAGCGTGCTGGGCGGACGAGGAAGCCCGTGCTGCTCAAGCGCGGAATTGCGGCCACGCTGGAAGAGTTCCTGATGGCAGCAGAGTACGTGATGAGCGAAGGCAACTACCGCGTGATTCTGTGCGAGCGCGGCGTGCGCACCTTCGCTGACCACACACGCAATACGCTCGACCTGAGCATTGTCCCAGCGGTACAACGGCTCAGTCATCTTCCCATCATCGTGGACCCCAGCCACGGCACGGGCAAACGGAACAAAGTCACTCCATTGTCGCGGGCCGCCATCGCCGTGGGCGCAGATGGGTTGATTATCGAAGTCCACCATCAGCCGGACAAGGCGC
>JADGNO010000237.1 GCA_017883405.1 Occallatibacter sp.
GAAATGGCAGTCGGGCGATGATTTTCCGCTCCGGGATCGGCCTGTTCAAGGCGCACTTCGCGCAAGTCGCCGAGCACGTTTGCGGCCCAGCGGTAGATGTTGTGCTCCATCACCTGGCGCCGCATTCGGCGCATGCGTTGCCGCACTTCATCGCGGCTCATCTCCAGCGCCTCGTGAATAGCCTCCGCAACGCCGTCAATATCGTAGGGATTCACGATCAAAGCGTCCTGCAGTTCAACCGCAGCACCGGTGAACTTGCTAAGCACTAGTACGCCGCGTTCATCGTCACGCGCAGCAACATATTCCTTTGCCACAAGGTTCATGCCGTCGTGCAGCGATGTAACTACGCACACATCTGCTGCACGATACCAGCGGCTTACCTCCTCGTGGCTGGCCTGCCTGTCGATCAGGATGACGGGCTTCCAATGGCCAGTCTGAAATCGTCGATTGATTCGCTCAACGGTCTCTTCAACGATTCGACCAAGCTCGGCATAGCTGGCGATGCGGGTGCGGCTGGGCGCAGCAATCTGCACCATCGTTATCCGCTCGCGATACCAGGGATGCTCCTCAAGCAGATGCTCAATCGCATCCAATCGCTCGACGATTCCCTTGGTGTAATCCATGCGGTCCACACCCAGCAAAATCGACTTGGCCTTTGCCCCGAACTCCTTCAGCAGAACGTCGCGCTCGAAAGCGAGTTCTTCATCTTCCATTTCCACTTCTACAGCCGTCAGATCGTCTATCTCCGGCAAAGGACCATCGAATGCGACGCTGATTGGATACGGACGGACAGTCGTCTGGTGCCCATTGCGCAGCACCGTCATGTGTTCACGATCCGTGCGTGCCTCGAGAGCTCGATCCACAGATGCAAGAAAATTGCTGCAATGCAGTGGAATATGGAATCCGATGAGGTCAGCGCCCAGAAGACCGTCAAGCAATTCAGTCTGCCATGGGCAAATTCCGAAGGCCTCAGGATTCGGCCACGGAATATGCCAGAAGATCGCGACGCGCGCGTCGGGCCGTACAGCCTTCACGAGTCGCGGCAAGAGCGCAAAATGATAATCCTGCACAAAGACAATCGGATCGGTGGTTCCTTCCATTTCTTCAAGCAGCGCGCTCGCAAAGCGGGCGTTCACGCGCTGGTAGCACTCCCAGTCTGCCGGTCGAAAGGTGGGCCTGGTGTGCGCGATATGGCACAAAGGCCATAGGCCTTCATTGGCAAAGCCGTCGTAATACTGCGCTTCCTCTTCCTCTGTGAGCCAGACGCGGCGCAGCGTGTAGCGTGGATCATCGGGCGGCACGCGCAGGCGATTAAAATTATCTACTCTCATTGCATCGGCATTACCGCTACCGGAAGCCACCCAAACGCCATCGCAAGCCTGCAATATCGGCTCAATTGCGGTGACCAATCCGCTGGGGGGCACTACGCATTTAATCTCGCGGCCCTGTCGGATGTGCATGTATGGTTCGCGATTCGACACAACAAAAATACTGCTCGATCCCGAATGACGACGCATGTGTACCGCCAACCGCTCAGCAGTCCAGACATGTTCGCCCGCGTCGCGCAGTCGCGCTTCGGTTGCGGCTGCGGCGCGGGCAACCATCAAGCTTTCGGCGATCGTTTCCACTTCGTGCGCCAGCGGTTTAAATAGCTTCAGGTCAGCGAAACTCAAATCTGAAACGTGCGACCTGGAAGACCTGGACGGATGCGTGCTCTTCAGACGCAAGCGCCGCAGACGCTCAGCTACTTGTTCAATTGGCCGGAACAAGAACCAGCTGACCATCGCCAGTGTTACACCCACGATGAGAACAACCAGTGCAAGAATTCGCCAGAAGCTTCGCTGCCATACCGCGATTCCTTCACTGCGGATATATCCGGCGTCGGCAACAATGGCAACCACTCCCTCAAGCCTGTCACCATCGTGCAAAGGTAGAGCTTCTTCTAGCCATTGCCATTGGCCGGTGTGCCCAAACTGGCTGTTCTCCACCCCATTCTTCATCGATTTCCTGATGAGCCCGTAGGGCAGATCCTGCAACAATTCCTGCGGTCCCGAACACGCAAGCAGCCTGCCCTCGCCGTCGTACACAGCCAGAGCAAGCGCGCCCGTCCCGGACTTCAGAATCTCGGTGAGTCCGTGCACCGCTGGAAGATCGCTGCTCTCAAGCACACCGGCAACGTCGCGCTCGATGCTCATGCCCATCCAGCGAGTGCGGCGAGTCAGTTCCACACGCAATGTATGCTTATGAGCCAGCACGTCAAAGTATGTGGAGGCCACAGAGATCAGGGTCACACCTGCAATCAAAGCGAGGATCAGGCGCAGGCGGAAGAAATGCATAATAAACTCCAAAGTTTCTTAGATGCCTGGCGGAGCTGATATGGGTTCCCGGCAACATGCCGAATACCGCGGTATTCACAGATATGGCTTGATTGAGTTCCAGCCAATCAGTCGACCCGTTGAGGGTATGAAAGCTGATTTTTAATTTTCTTTTGCTCACAACCCGCCTTCCGGCTTTTGAAAGAAATCCGATCTACTACGGCTCCTTGTGCTCTCATGCGTTATTCTGTCCAAGAGTGGTCCCGAACTCATTCCGTAAACTGTTCAGAATATGGCGATAATCTCGATCGAAGGTAACGCCAAGCAACTCGTGCTCACGGTACAGGAGTATTCCCTGTTTGCGTGGCGCGCGTTCCTCAATCTATTTCGGCCGCCGATCTATGTCGTGGATTTTCTTCTGCAATCGGACATAATCGGCTTCGGCTCAATTCCGATCTGCGTTCTATCGGGCTTTTTTACAGGCGGTGTGCTGGCGCTGCAGTCAGCAGCCACGCTCGCATCATTCGGAGCCACGGCGGTAACCGGGCGCTTTGTTGCGCTTACCATGTTTCGCGAACTCGGGCCCGTCCTGACCGGCGTTATGGTTTCGGGTCGCAATGCGTCTTCAATGGCAAGCGAGCTCGGGTCCATGGTTGTGACTGAACAGATTGACGCAATGCGTGCTCTCGGCGTGGACCCATTGCGCAAGCTGGTTACTCCGCGCATCTTTGCCTGCATTACGATGCTGTTCTTTCTCACCATCCTTTCTGACTTCATGGGAATTCTTGGCGGCGCATTTGTCACCGTCTTCATGAATCATCAAAACGGCACTCAGTACTTCTCAATGGCGTGGGAGTCGTTGCGCTACCCAGACGTTATTCAGGGACTCGTCAAGCCTCTCTTCTCCGGTTACATCATTGCTTCGATCGGCTGCTTCTATGGATTGAAAACTACGGGCGGCACACAGGGAGTTGGCCGCGCCACCATTCAGGCAGTCGTCTGGTCATCCGTCTTTATCATCGTCGCTGACTTCTTTGTCACTCGCATCATGCTCTTCATCTTTTCCTGATGAATACACTGCCCCCAAGCGGCCAGTCTGGCCAGAACATCGTTTTGACGGAAGAGACCCAGGCGCCGGTCCTGGAGTTTCAGCACGTCACCATTTCGTTTGAGGGGCCACCGGTACTCAGCGATGTATCCTTCACCGTTGCTCCGGGCGAAACACGTATTTTGCTAGGACCGGCCGGAGTTGGTAAAAGCGTGCTGCTCAAGCTGGCCAACGGACTACTTCGCCCGGACTCTGGAAGCATTCGCCTTTTCGGCGAAGAAATTGCCACCATGCCGGAGGAGCAGCTCTTTCCCTTGCGGAAGCGCATCGGCATGGTCTTTCAGGAAGGTGCGCTGTTTGATTCGCTCACGGTGCGTGACAACGTGGCCTACCAGCTTATTCAGCAACGCGTGGCAGATGAAGAGATCGACGAGCGCGTCCGTGAGGCCCTCACATTCGTGGGGCTGGAAGAAACATTCTCACTGTATCCTTCTTCACTTTCCGGCGGAATGCGGCGGCGGGTCGCAATTGCGCGCGCCTTTATTCATCATCCCGAATTGCTGCTCTACGATTCACCCACCGGCGGCCTGGACCCGGTGACATCGACCACCATCATCGAGTTGATCGTTAAAGAGCGCGATGTGCATCGCACTCCTTCGCTACTTGTCACTCATCGCATCCAAGATGCATTTACACTGTGCACCCACCATTTCGACAAAGAAAAGAACGCAATGGTTCCTCTCCCAAAAGGCACCATCGATCTGGGAACCACGTTCCTGATGCTTGACGAAGGACGCATGCTCTTTGACGGCTCGCTCCACGACCTTGTCAATTCCAGTAATGACTTTGTGCGTGAGTTCCTGGAATAGTACCTTCCCGCTCCGCCCCGAATCTGCTAGCCTTACCTGTCTTCATCTGGTGTTGAAAGACAGGTACGATATGGGATTCAAATTCCAGAACTTTGATTTTCTCCATCTCGATTCAAGCTTTAGCGAAGACGAACTACTCGTCCGCCGCACAGCGCGTGACTTCGTTGATGACAACGTGATCCCGATTATCGAACAGTGTTTTCGAGAGGGTCGCTTTCCGCGAGAGTTCGTTCCAACGATGGGCGAGCTCGGTTTTTTTGGCGCCACCATCGAAGGCTACAACTGCGCCGGCATGTCAAACGTCGAGTATGGCTTGGTGATGCAAGAGCTCGAGCGCGGCGATTCCGGGCTGCGCAGTTTTGTCAGCGTTCAATCCGCACTAGTCATGTACCCCATTTTCACTTTCGGCTCCGATGAACAAAAGAAAGCGTGGCTGCCTGCGCTTGCCAGTGGAGAAAAACTTGGCTGCTTCGGCCTGACCGAACCCGGCTTCGGCTCCAATCCCGCAGGCATGACAACGCGCGCGCGCAAGTCCGGCAGCGAGTACATTCTTAACGGCGAGAAGATGTGGATCACTTCCGGCACTCTGGCTGATGTTGCAGTTATCTGGGCAAAACTTGAGGGCGACGACAACGACGGACCGGTGCTTGGCTTTCTTGTGGAAACGGACCGGACCGGCTTTTCTGCGCAGGAAGTTCACGGCAAATGGAGCCTCCGTGCTTCTTCTACGAGCGGTCTTTCACTGCAAGATGTGCATGTGCCTGCAACGAGCCTGCTGCCCGGCGCAACCAGCCTGAAAAACGCATTGATGTGCCTCAACCAGGCTCGCTACGGAATCAGCTGGGGCGCCATTGGAGCGGCGATGGACTGCTATTCCAATGCGTTGCAGTATGCGAAGACGCGCAAGCAGTTTCGCAATGAGCCTATTGCCGGCCATCAGCTGGTTCAGGAAAAGCTGGTGTGGATGGCCAGCGAGATATCGAAAGCGCAACTGCTCGCACTTCACGTTGGCCGCCTGAAAGACGCGGGGAGAGCGGGCCACCAGCACATCTCAATGGCCAAGCGGAATAATGTGTGGATGGCGCTTGAATGCGCGCGGCTAGCCCGCGATATTCTTGGCGCGAACGGCATTGCCGATGATTATCCGATCATGCGCCACATGATGAATCTTGAATCGGTGAAAACATATGAGGGCACGCACGACATACACACGCTGATCCTTGGGCACGACATCACAGGAATTGCCGCCTACTGATTGCCCACTGAGCAATCTTTTTATCGACAATGGGTTGACTTCTTGGCATAGTCATATTCATGCAGAAAGATTATTGGGGCACATCATTGCGCAGCTTTGGAGCGTCCGCTTCAGCTGTGGTTATGCTTCTTGGTTGGGGGACTACCGTCCCCGCACAACAGCCAGCGTCCGCGCCAATTGTGCTTCACGCAGCACGCCTGCTGCAGGTGGACACTGGCAAAGTCCTTCAGCCCGGCGAGATTCTAGTCGCAGGCGAGCGCATCAAGGCCGTCGGCACATCGGTGGAGCATCCGCAAGGCGCGAAGATTATTGATCTCGGAGACACCACGCTGCTGCCCGGCCTGATCGACGCGCATATACATTTGTTCCTGCATCCTGGGGCGGAAGATCTGCAGACCGTTCTCGAATCGGTACCATGGCGCACCATCATTGCAGAGCAAGCTGCCAAAGCTGACCTGATGGCCGGTTACACAGCCGAGCGCGATATGGGCACGGAAGGTGCGGGGTCTGCCGACACTGCCATCCGCAATGCAATTGATCAAGGTTTGATCCCGGGGCCGAGGCTGCGCGTAAGCGGTAATGCCATCGACATTCTTGGCGGGCATGAAGATGCAAACAAGTACAATCCCGCGCAACATGTACTCTCAAACGCAGACTACGCCAACTCCGCTGATGAACTTGTAGCCGTGATGCGCGAGGAACATAAGCAGGGCTCAGATTTCGCCAAGATTTATGAGACCGGTCACGATGAAATGATCGACGGCGTTCTGCATACGCCCTTCCAATATACTGAGGCGCAACTTGCCGCGGCCGTTGCCGAGGCTAAACGCATGGGCACAGGCGTGGGCGTACATGCCATGGGAGAGCCGGGCGCGCTTTACGCAGCACAGGCTGGAGTGACCACCATCGACCACGCAACACAGCTGAGCGATGAGACGGTGCGCCTGATGCGCGAGAAGCACATTCCCGCGGTTCCCACGTTTGCCATCTTCGATTATTTTGCGCATCACCGCGAATCGCAGGACCAGGCTGCGACGCAAGCGGAAATGCTCGACTACAAAATCGCCGAATTCAAAAAGCAGGTCGCAGCTGGGATTCCGTTCGCAGTAGGCTCCGATGTGGGTCCGTTCCCGCACGGGACGCAAGCCGTTGAAATGGAATTGATGGTGCGCTACGGAATGAAGCCGCTCGCCGTACTACAGGCAGACATGATTGAGGGTGCGCGCGTGCTCGGCTGGCAAGGACAGATTGGCGAGCTAAAAACTGGTTATTACGCTGACGTCGTAGCGGTGCCGGGAAATCCACTGGAAGATATCAGGACACTCCAGCATGTGAGCTTTGTAATGAAGAATGGTGCGGTTGTGCGGTAATAGAGCGGAATTATCGAGGCGTTGAGGCAGCGGTTTGAGCCCGCCTCACTTCGAGCTTCTCAAGAGCCTGCGTGAACTTTTTCGGCCGCACCCGCGCAATGGAATCCTCGACAGCCTTGCGATATCCGCCAAGGTAGATGGAATACATGATGGCGAGTGAACAACCTATGCCGAAGATAAATCCAAAGCAGAGGCCGAAAATTGCTGCCGGGCCAAAGTCGATCATTGCTGGTCCTTTCTTCAGCGGCCGCTACACTGCCACTACAAAGCTGTCTTCGGTTCTCGTCACGGGATTGTAGAGCGTATCGCGCTCGACCGGAATGCGGCCGGCTTCCGTAATCAGGCGGCAAAGTTCCTTACGCGTCATTCCCTGCGGCGTCGTCGCACCAGCATCGTGGTAAATTTTTTCTTCGATCACGGTGCCATCCAAATCGTCAGCGCCAAATCGAAGTGCAATCTGCGCGATCTTTGGTGTCATCATCTGCCAGTAAGCCTTAATGTGGGCGAAGTTGTCCAGCATCAGGCGGCTTACGGCGATCTGCCGAATGTCTGTCAGGCCGGTTGTTACCGGCAGGTGATCGAGCGGCGTGTTTTCAGGATGAAACGCCAACGGAATGAAAGTCTGGAAACCGCCGGTATCGTCTTGCACCGCGCGCAGCTTCAGCAAATGATCGACTCGATCCTCATCGTTCTCAATGTGTCCGTACAGCATGGTCGCATTCGACCGGAAACCGAGCTTATGCGCCATCCGCGCGGTATCCAGCCACTCTTCGCCATCAATTTTGTGGTCGCAGATGATGGATCGCACTCGTGCTGAAAAAATTTCAGCACCGCCGCCCGGCATGGAGTCCACTCCTGCTTCGCGCAGCTTTATGAGCGTTTGCTCAATGCTGAGTTTGGCGCGGCGCGCAAGATATGCGACCTCCACCATGGTGAAAGCCTTCACATGAACTTTTGGGAATCGCTGTTTGAGCCCGCTAACGAGATCTAGAAAATACTCGAGCGGCAAATCCGGATGCAGGCCGCCGACGATATGAAACTCCGTGACTGCTTCTGAATATCCCGACGCCGCAGTTTGCCACGCCTCTTCAAGTGCCATAGTGTACCCGGCTGGATCGCCCTTTTTGCGGCCGAAGGCGCACAACTTGCACGCAGCAACGCACACGTTAGTGGGGTTAATGTGGCGATTCACGTTGAAGTAAGTGATGTCGCCATGCATGCGCTCGCGTACATGGTTGGCTAGCCATCCTACGGCAAGCACATCACTTGTGCCATAAAGCGTGAGCCCATCGGCGAGGTCCAGCCGCTCGCCAGCCATCACCTTGGCCGCAATCGGCTCGAGCCGGGTATCCTGGCTCCGAAATGGAGCACGTTCGCGGGATGCGATGTTCTCAACACTCATACTTCTATGATACAGAAACCGCGCCTTCCGCTGGTTAAGCGGCTTGCAGGGGCGCAAGTCATTCTTTGGCTTCTACGGTCGCCGCCGGTCCGATCAAAACTCCATCGTCGAGAGAGGCAGCGACCAGCCGGTCACCGGCAACTCGAATTAATTCCATGCGGAAACCTGAGTGCCACTGCTTCCACGTCATGCTCTTTGGCTCGATTGAGAAAACCTCGTCGCTGTTTCGCGAGCTGACCAGCACACGATGCTGCGCTGTGTCGTAGCTGACGTCGTCAACGTCGCGGAAGGGCAGCCGCCCTATCCAAAGCCACGTCTTCCCATCGTCTTTCGAAAAGAAGACGCCTTCTCTCGCCGCCAGCCAAAGCGTGTCAGTCGGGTCGTAGAAGATGCGCCGGATCTGCGTGATCATGGTTGGCAGCCCGATAGGCCACCACGAGCTTCCGCCGTCGCGCGATACTACGACTCCGTTTCTGCGGGCTGCTGCCATGACTTCACCGCGACTCGCCACCGAAATGTAGTCACCTACTCCAAGCACGGGGCCACCCTGCCAGCTCGCTCCCTGATCGCGGCTCGTCAGCAAGCCCAGCGAAGAAGCGGCCAGCCATATATCGCCCGAAACATCGAGAGCATTCACGCGGCTGTCCAGTTGCACCTGCGGAGCCTTCACCTGCTTCTCCACGTTCACTTTGGTGCGGCGCACAGTTTCGGTAGTCACTTTCGTGATCGTGTTTGCGATCAGGTTACGCGGCTCCCACGTCAATGTAGAGCCTGCCGGGGCTGCGGCGGAATCGGCGTTTGCAGGTGGGTCGAGAATGAATATGCCGTGCCCGGTTCCGGCCATTACGGTTCCATCTTTGCTTTGAGAAAGCGTGAACACGTCGCGACCATCTAAACCCGTCGCAACCTGCTCCCAGCTTTTGCCCTGATCGGTTGAAACAAAAACTCCACCGAAGTTCTTGTCATTCACAACGCCAGCGAAAAGGTGCGAGGGATTATTGCGATCCACAAGCAGGGCTGCCACTTTGCGCTCAGAGAAGCCATCGTTCGAAGCGGCGAATGTCTTTCCCGCATCGCTGCTGATCAGCACTCCTCCGCGATCCGTCGCCAGCAGCACGCGGTTGGAGTCATTCGGATCAATAAAGACATCGTTCACAATCAGGTCGGGGCTGGTCATTCTACTAAATGTCTTGCCGCCGTCCGTCGTCTTGTACAAACCCTCGGTGGTGCCCGCGTATACGACTTGATGATCAGCCGGATCCTGCTTGAGCACGCGCGTGCGTCTCGCCGTGGATGGAATGCCTTCGATCTTGCGGAATTTAGCGCCGGCACTTTCACTTTTATAGATCCCGCTGCAGGCACTCAGAAAAATTGTCTTCGGCTTATCGGGGTCAAGGATGATGGAGAACACATCCGAGTCGTCAATGATGCCTTGCTTAATGTTGTTCCACGTTTTGCCGCCGTCGGTCGTCTTCCACGGCAGATGCCATGTTCCTGCATATACTACGTCAGGGTCGGCAGGATCTACCGCAAGCGATTCCACTTCGTGAATCTCGCGGCTGCCTTGCTCGCTTATCCGCGTCCATGTCGCGCCTGAGTCACTGGAGCGAAACACGCCGGAGAGTGTGCCTGCAAATAATATTTTCGGGTCCGAGGGCGCCTGCAGAAACGAACGAATCGACTGCCCGTGAAGATCTGCAGACTCATTCCACGTTTGTCCGCGATCGTGGCTGACCCACAGGCCTCCATCGGAGCGCCTCCATCCGGCCACATAGATCGTGTTGGAATCGGCGGCGTCAACTACGATATGGTCCAGCACCAGGTCGTCATCGCCGTCCAGCTTGGAAAGTCTTTTCCAACTGGTTCCGCCATCGAGCGATTCGTAAATCCAGCTTGCAGTGGTGCCGAGATAAAGATGGCTCGGCTGGCCGGGCACCGAAGAAATTACGCGAGCGTCGCCGCCTGGCGGCCCAGTGGCGATCCATGCGGGCTGGGAATAAACTTCTGCGCAAAAGCAGGCCAGTGCGAGTAGAGCGGCCGCAACCCGGCGGCGCCGGAGACAAAAACCAGGCACGAATTTCGATCTGCGATTCAACTAAGAAACTCCCGAGTATAAGAAGACTGTAGCGAATTCTCGAAGGCAAAATCAAAGAGGCTGACCAGTTGCCGGTCAGCCTCGAGGAATTGCCAAACCTATCACGTGGTGTCGGCTTTCATCAGGCGGTCATTTTGAATGACCGCCTGATCCAGCGCTTGGTTACCGGTAGAGTTCGAGCAGCCTTACTTTGCTTTCCTGCTCGAGTGGTGCCGTTGAGGCAGCGGCTTGCGCACCTCAGGCTTCACCGTGGACTCATCGACCGGCGTAGTTCCCTGCACATCGTTTGAGAAGTTCGCACCGGCAGGCACCAGGTAATCTTCCACCGTTTGCCCGTCTGTGGTTCCTGTTGCGGTTGAAACCCGTGAAGCGTCGATGCCCTTCTCGGTTACGAGGTAGTCCTTGGCATTGATTGCACGCTGGGCGGCGAAGTGAGTGACCGTAGCCTTCTTGCGCCGGGCAGCAATCTTTTCCTGCTTGGCGGTCAGGTCGGCTTCCTTCGCGTTCGACTCGCCTACGACGACTGCCTTCGCATCTGCCTGGCGCTGCAGATCCAGAGCAACTTCGTCGAGGCATGCCTTTGCTTCATTGTCTACGCGCGTGGGCCGCTTCGCATCGGTAGCAAAGCTGATGGAGCAGAGTGCTTGCGTCTTGGGTTGCGGCGGCGGAGGCGGAGCCACAATGGTCAGGCTCGTATCTGCGCTGGCAGTGTGTCCCTTGTCGTCCGCTACCTTACCTGTAATACCTACTGCTCCGGTGGGCGCCCCAGCAGAGGAGTACTGTGCTGTTGTGCCGCTGCCTGTAACTGTTCCGGCGGTCGTGGTGTAGCTATATGTGAGCGGCCGGTTTTGCGGGCTCATGCCAGTGCAATTAACAGTCGCCGAATCACCCGGCTTGATGGTGGTCGGAGCGACCGAGCAGCTGATCGTGGGAGGCTCAAATGCCTTAACGGTAAAGCTGGCGGAACAGTCGGCAGCCTGGCCTGGCTTCAGGCCTTCCTTGCCGGACTTGCCTTCCTTCACGTCACCCTTAACGGTGTAATTACCCGGCTCAAGCGACGCGGTCTGGATGGTGGTGGTGGTGCCGTTACCCGATGCACCGCTGCCGCTCCACGAATAAATCGTGTTCAGCTTGGGATCGAGGCTTCCGGCTGCCGCCGTAACAGTAATCGGCTCGCCAGGAAATACGGAGGTCGGACTGGCCGAGCAGGCGAGCGTTACAGGAGGCGGAGGAACTTGCGAGCCCGCATGAATTACGATTCCGGTGCTCAGCCTGGCTGCGTTGATGTTGGCGCGGCCACCCGGAGGCGTCGGGCCGGGACCAAAATTTACGTGCGTGTATTGAAAATCGGCCTGGAAGAGACGAAACGCAAAACGGTGGTTCATGAACGGCAACTCGTAGTCCATGCCGCCACCAACGGTCAGCTGAGGCCCCCAGCGGTCGGGCTGGAAGAAGGGACCATTGACCCGTGCGCCGCCTACAAGTCCGTGAACGAACGGCGTAATGTTGTCTGTCTGGAATCGGCCAATCAAGCCGCCGGCGACCGTCTGGAAGCCGTCATTGTTGCCATGCGTGCCGATAGCGCTTCCATGTGGATCCGCAGCGCCCCACTCATGGAAGCCATATTCAACCTGGGCTCCGATGTGATTGTTGAAGTAATAGGCGCCGCTGAACAGCCCGCCGAGATTGATTGCTTTGTAGCCTGCCGTAACCGTGCCACCGGTGATAACCGGCGTGGTCACTTGCCCTTTCGGTGCCAGGTAGCTGTACCCTGCAAAAATATCCCATCTTGAGGGGTTCGGACCTGAACTGGATTTGTTGCTTGATTGCGCAGACAAGGCAACTGGAGTCAGTACTGCAAGAACCAAGGCCGATGCCTGGCAAAGAGACTTGATGGAACGGGAATACATAAGTTTTCCTCCGCCTAAACAGCTGATGAACAAATGGAAAAAAGCAGCTTTCGAGCCATTTCCCCCGGCTCGAGACGCGAACGGCTTCATACCACATTGCGAAGCCTCGGGCGCCTTTATGGCACCTCTTAACTTAACATAGCGCTTGCTCTGTAAGCGATTTTTTTGAACGAGTTACCCTGACTGACATCACTAATTTGAGTCACTTGCACGCATACTTTGGATTCGATTTTTGGGTATTTTAGTACCCAAACTCATTAGTAATGGACCACTTCGGGGAGCTCCCAACACTTCCCCCGCAGGGCCCTGGCCGAGAGAATTTGATTCGCTAATGCGAAAAAATCAGTGGGGCTTTTAAGGTCCACGAGCAACTAGGCCTCTGCTGCTTCAAGTGGGTGGCGAGACGTTCAACGTTCTTTTATAGCGAAGAATGCGCCAGGGGGCGTTGCGCCCCCTGGCGATACAAGCGAATCCCTACTTCGTCTTCTTGGTGGTGGCTGCACTCTTGTGGCCTGCCGGAGTTTTCGTACTCAGCAGAGTCAATGAGTCCGCAGCATTGAAGGGGAACTGGCGAACTGATTGCTGACCCGTAGTGCTCAGGACGACATCTACGCGCCGGTTTTGAGCCCACACAATGGTGGACAGGTTACGCGTAAATTTCTGACGTTCCGCCGGAGTCAGGTCAGAATTCTGATCGACCATTTCCTTAACCTGATCTGCTGAAAGGTTTTCTTCCTTACCGACAGCACGCGTTTCGATGCTGGACTCAGCGATTCCCTGTTCAACCAGGAACTGCTTGGTCCGAGAAACTCGGCGATCTGAGAGCGCTTGATTGTACTCAGATGATCCGCGCGAATCAGCATGTCCGATGAGTGTGAGTTTCGCATCTGGTTTGAATTGGAGGTATTGCTTGAAATCACTTGCCAAAGTAGTAAGTGTCCCTTCCTGACTAGTCACGAGGCCTCCATTGGGGTTTGCGGCCTTCGGCAAATCTGTTGGGAAGAAGACGCTATGCAATGCAAGCCGAGCTTCAAGCTGCACCTGCTGCGGTGACGGAGCGGGGGGTGGTGGCGGAGGCGGAGCCACAATAGTCAAGCTTGTATCCGCGCTGGCACTGTGTCCCTTGTCGTCCGCTACCTTACCGGTAATGCCTACCGCTCCGGTGGGAGCTCCAGCAGAGGAATACTGAGCGGTTGTCCCGCTGCCTGTTACGGTTCCGGCGGTCGTGGTGTAGCTATAAGTGAGCGGCCGGTTTTGCGGGCTCGTGCCTGCGCAGTTGACTGTGGCCGAATCACCCGGCTTGATAGTAGTGGGAGTGACCGAACAGCTGATCGTCGGCGGTTCGAAAGTCTTCACCGTAAAGTTTGAGGAGCAATCAGCAGACTGCCCTGGTTTCAGACCTTCTTTACCTGACTTTCCTTCCTTGACGTCGCCTTTCACGGAGTAGTTGCCGGGATCGAGCGAGGCGGTCTGGATGGTAGTAGTAGTCCCGCTGCCCGATGCCCCACTTCCACTCCACGAGTAGATCGCGTTCAGCTTGGGATCGAGGCTTCCGGCTGTCGCTGTAACAGTAATCGGCTCGCCAGGAAATACGGAGGTCGGACTGGCAGAGCAGGCCAAGGTAACCGGTGGCGGCGGAAGGATAGTACCTGCGTGAACCACAAAACCGGTGCTGAGTCTGGCAGCATTGATGTTTGCGCGGCCACCCGGAGGCGTCGGGCCTGGGCCAAAATTCGCATGGGTGTATTGGAAATCGGCCTGAAATAGGCGGAAGGCAAAACGATGGTTTAGGAATGGCAACTCGTAGTCCATACCGCCACCAACCGTCAATTGAGGTCCCCACTTGGGACCTTGAGAGGTGGGACCAGTTACATCCGCACCACCCACTAATCCGTGAACGAAGGGGGTGATGTTATCGGTTGGGAATCGACCAATTAGGCCACCGCCGACGGTTTGGAAACCGTCGTTGTTGCCGCGTGTGCCGACGTAACCGCCGTTCGGGTTTTCTGTGCCCCACTCGTGGAAGCCGTACTCAACCTGCACGCCCGCGAATTTGTTGAAGAAATACGCGCCGCTGAACAGGCCGCCGACATTGATTGCCTTGTAGCTGCCCGTAAGCGTGCCACCACTCGGGGTTGGCGTAGTCACACTACCCTTAGGCGCGAGGTAGCTGTAGCCGGCAAAAATGTCCCATTTCGAGAGGCTGCCCGCCGAAGCCGATTTGCCGCTGGACTGTGCCGGCGAAATTACTGGAATTAACGCTGCCAGAGCAATGACGAAAACCGCGCTCAGAGACTTGATTGAACGGGAATACATGCGAAGATCCTCCGTTTGAAAAACTTGTGTAGGGTCGAAAGTGAGAAGCTTAAGAACCAGTTCCGAGCTCCCATACGCAGTAACTTTGTGGCAGCCACGGTGGTCCAGCGGACCTTATGGCATGCAACATGCTACCGTACGGCACACGCAGCCTGGCCACGTTTTCTGTAATAGCTTCCGACAAGGTACTCATAGTGTGAATCACTTGCATGCAGGAGCCGCATCAATTGAAGATATCTGGGGAACAAAAGTAATCAGGCTTTAGATTTGTGGGCGGGCCTATTCGGCCGCTACTCCAAGTTGAGTGTTTTCTTTAGGCTACCCTTCTCCCGCTGAATCTTCTCCTGCAGAAGAGTGATGGCATAAATGAGCTGCTCCGGGCGCGGCGGACATCCAGGTACGTAAACGTCCACTGGAATCACCTGGTTAACCCCTTGAACAAGTGCATAGTTCTGAAAGACACCGCCAGAAGTGGCACAGGCACCCATGGAAATAACCCATTTTGGCTCCGGCATTTGATCGTAGAGCCGCCGGATTACGGGGGCCATTTTTTGCGAAACCCGACCGGCAATGACCATCAGATCGGCTTGCCGCGGAGAAGGCCGGAAGACCTCTGCGCCGAAGCGCGCTACATCAAATCGTGACGCTCCCATCGACATCATTTCGATGGCGCAGCAGGCCAGACCGAAGGTCATGGGCCAAACCGAATTTTTGCGAATCCAGTTGACGGCATAGTCGAGCGAGGTGAGGAATACTCCCTCCGGCTCCTCGATGCCATAGGTGGCTTCAAAAACTTTGCCGCGGTTCTTTGCGCTACTATCGAGCGCCCCAAACAGGTAACGATCTCGCTCAGCCGAAACAGCCATGCTTTTACTATAACGCGCTTCCGATTTGAACGTCAGAAACGGCGCGTCACAAACGGTGAACGCTGCGGAAACAGGCACACGCTGCCAAACGGCAAGGTGTTGCCTGATTCCGAAGAAATGCATAGGACCCAACGGTGCAGGCATACCTTATCCGGCAGGTGCATCCGTGGAGGCTTATGGAATTTTGCAAGATCTCAATGGTCGCGCGCCGAGCCGTCGACTGCATCCCACATTTCCGGAAATTTCCATTCCGGGATGCCGCGCTCGTTATCAATGAGGTTGTCATCGAGCTCGATGCCGAGCCCTGGCCCGTCCAGATTGCCCTTCAGGATGATGTTGCCTTCGGTCATCACGAATGGCTTCTTAATGTAGCTCTTCCCCATTGGGCTGCGATCAATATTGGGTGGCCCTCCCTTCACCGCTTGCAGCGAAGGAACCTCATGCGCGAGGAAGTTTGGAATCGACGCGGCCACATGCATTGAGGCGGCGAAGCCCACCACACCTTCCTTCGAGTGCGGCAGCATATCGGCGTAAAAGGCCTCCGCGAGTGTGGCCACAGCCTTCAGCTCGGTGATGCCGCCCACGTGCGTCACGTCGGGCTGAAGCAGTTGCGCCGCGCCCGCTGTCAGCAGGTCGCGGAACTGCCACTTGGTCACCATGCGCTCGCCTGTAGCGAAAGGAAATGTCGTCTTCTTTGCCATTTCCGCCATCAATGGCAGGTTCTGGAACTGGATCGGCTCCTCATAGAACCAGGGGCGGAATTGCTCGAGGGCCTTGATGATTTCCATTGCGGCGGCCGGCTCATGCTCGCCGTGCATCTCGATGCCCAGGTCGAAGTCGGGACCAACAAGTTCGCGGATCGCTTTTACTTTTTCCACAAAGCCGTCGATGTAGTAGGGGCTCTCGGACGAGCGGGACAACCGGCCTCGTGTGGCCGATACGCTGGTCTTCATCGACTTATAACCTTCGGCGAGCACGTGGGTTTTTGTTTGTTCCACGCTCTCGGCCTGGCCGTAGCACTTGATACGGTCGCGCGTGGGGCCTCCCAGCAGGTCATAGATCGGAACCCCCAGGGCCTTGCCCTTGATGTCCCACATCGCTATATCCACCGCGCCCAGCGCGGAGGTGAGGACGATGTCCCCGCGATAGAACGCGTGCCGGTAAATCGCCTGCCAATGGTGGGCCGGCCGGCGCGCGTCCTTGCCGATGAGGTAGGGCTCGATCTCCTTGATGGCGGCAACCACAGTGGGAATGCGGCCCTCTACGGTGCCCTCTCCAATACCGGTGATGCCAGCCTCTGTGTGCATCTTCACAAAGATGCTGCGCAGCGAGTTGACCGGAATGATCTCGAGTCCGGTTATCTTGATCTCGTCGCGCGGGTCGGCCAAAGCGCAGGCGTGGTTCACCGGCTGAGCGGCAAGGTTGCGCTCGCTCGCGAGCAGGCCGCCCAAGCCCATGGCGGCGGTTTTCATCCAGGTACGGCGTGAGTGAGTCATCAACGATCCCTCCGGGGAGATTGCTAGGAAACCCTATCATCTGCGCGGTGACTGTGTCAGCCTGCATTACCCCGTTTGTTAGGCGGGCGCGAGCGCTGGCATTGCAAGTACAGGGTCGGACTGCTCGCCGGGCTTCAGACGCGTAAGGGTCATTACTGTGATGTCGTCCGCTTGGCCAAACTGCTGGGCGGTGTGAGCGATCTGGTCTGCAGTTTGATTTGAGATGGCGCGGGTTCGGTCGAAGCCGAAAAGATCGCCGGTTGAACTCCGCGCTTCAACGACGCCGTCAGAGATGAGGGTGAGTGTATCGCTGTGCGCGAGGGTGAAGGAGAGTTGCTGGTAGCCATTGGTGGTCTGAGTGTTGATACCGAGGGGCAGACCCGGGTGGATGGGAAGTTCTTCGCCGCGGAGATAGGGGGCAAGGTGGCCGGCGTTGGCTAATGTGACGTGTCCGTCGGGGGCGAAGTCAGCACAGAGGCAGGTGGCAAGACCGCCGACGCCGGTTCTCAGAAGCACTTTATTCAGATGAGCGAGGAGGTCAGCGGGGGAATCGGCGTCGCGCTCCGCACCGGCTCCAAGCAAGAGCGTAGCTGTCATGGCGGCTGCACTTCCTTTGCCGCTGACATCGCCAAGCAGAATACGCTGCCGTCCGTCTTTGAGTACGCAGCAGAGGTAAAAGTCGCCCCCGACATCGCGCATGGGACGGAATGCGACTTCGATCTGCAGACCGGGGGCGCAGTCCAGCGCGGCGGGGGCGAGCATCCGCTGGATTTGGCTGGCCGCCTGCATTTCGCCGGCGAGGAGAGCTCTTTCTTGCGTCACCTGGCGCTGATCGCGGAAGAGCAGCCACAGCAAAGCTACCAACACACATGTAGTCACAAATGCCCGTACGTCCAGCATTTCAATCCGCCACACAGCAAAGAAATTCGGCAGACCCAGCAGTGGATTATTCGTGAATTGCACAATAAACCACACCAGTTCGGCCACACCCCACAACAGGCACAAGGCAGCCAGCGGGCGACGGGCAATCCCGGTGTATGGCCAAAATGCCACGAACGGTGCCGCCGCAATCGCTAGAAAGGAAATCAACGAGAGATTTGTGCGCAAGCTAGCATCACGGATCAAACGGTAAATCACGAACGCCTGGTCAGCCGGGAAAAACAGCGTGATCCACTGGCAGAAGTATTGCAAGGTTATGATTGCCA
>JADGNO010000003.1 GCA_017883405.1 Occallatibacter sp.
CACCGATCTGCCACTGAGCTTGAGCCCGCTCAGCGAAGTTCATCTGGGACGCATGGATACTGCGGTGTACGCAGTGCCGACCCGGACGCTGTTGAAGCGCATCCACGGGCGCGACGGAAAGCGATACTTGATCGAATTGAACAATCGCTTTTCTTATCCTGCAGCCTGCCTGGTTCTGATGCTGGTCGGTGTGCCGCTGGGCGTGGTCTCGCGGCGTGGCGGGAAAAGCTCGGGATTCGTATTCACACTTTTGCTGGTGATTCTTTACTACATCCTTTCCTATACGGGAGTGTCTCTCGCCCGGCAAGACAAGTTGCCGGTCATTGTTGCAGTATGGCTGGCGAACATGCTCTTCGCTGTGGTCGGTATTTTCCTACTGTGGCAGATGGCCAGCGGCGGACGCGTGTTGAGCGCCATCGTCAGCATTTCATCGCACTACTCCAATTTGAAGCTGGTTCCCACACTGCCGGAGAACGGCGTTCACCTGAGCAAGCTTCTCGGGCGGTTGCAGCCAAAGGCCATGCGGGCCTCTTCGCGCGGAGTGTTCCCGCGGATTCTGGATGAGTATGTTCTGCGTGAGTTCCTGAACACGTTCTTCCTGGTACTCACCGGGTTCGTAATGATGATGTTGTTGTTCACCTTTTTTGAACTGGTCGGCGACATCATTCGCAACCATATTCCGCTCACCACGGTAGGCCTCTATCTCGTGAATCTCACGCCGAGCATGCTGTATACGATTGCGCCACTGGCAGTGTTGATCGCGGTGTTGGTGACGTTTGGCGTGCTCAATCGCAACAGCGAAATCATTGCGATGAAGGCCACGGGGATAAGCCTGTATCGGCTGGTCATTCCCATTGTTTCGATTGCAGCCATCCTGGCGGTGAGCCTGTTCCTGTTCGATGAGTTCTATCTGCCCCAGGCAAACCGGCGGCAGGAAGCATTGCGCAGCACCATCAAGGGCCGCCCGCCGCAAACCTTTCTGCATCCCGAACAGAAGTGGATGTTCGGACTGCAAAGACCGGGAGAGCCGGGGCGGATTTTCTATTACCAGTTCTTCGATCCGGATCGCAATGAATTCGCGAACTTGTCGGTATTCGAGTTTGATCCGCGCACCTTTGCGCTCTCGCGGCGCATCTTTGCCTCACGGGCTTTCTGGGACTCCGACAGCGACAGTTGGAAGTTTCAACATGGGTGGGAGCGGAATCTGACCGTGACCGAATACCGGGAATTCATCGATACGAAGTTTCCTGAAATACAGGAAGACCCGGACTACTTCAAGAAAGAAAATAAGCAAGCGCAGGAGATGAATTTCGGTCAGCTCGATCACTATATTCGCGACCTGCGCCAGAGCGGGTTTGATACTATGCGCCTGCGCGTGGCGCTGTGGCACAAACTCGCGTATCCGCTGATTGCGATTGTGATGGCGGTGCTGGCCATTCCGTTTGCGCTGTCGATGGGCCGCCGCGGGTCACTCAGCGGCATCGCAGTCGCCATCGCCGTGGCATTGGCCTACTGGGTGGTGGACGGCCTGTTCGGGGCCATGGGCAACGTCAATTACCTGCCCGCGCCGATGGCCGCCTGGTCGTCCGACGTGCTGTTTGGACTCACCGGCGGTTATCTGCTGCTGCGAACACCGACCTAGCAAACCTCAGAGCCGCCTCGCCACTTGATTCGAACTCCGCTTCGTTCACCGGTACAATAAGAATATGCTTCGCGATCTGCGCCCCCTCTTCGCCTATATGCGCCGTTATCGGTGGGGATATCTTTGGGGAAGCCTGTGTGTCATTGGGACGAATGCGGTCTGGGTATTGTTTCCCAAAGTGCTGCAGCGGGCCATCGACGAGATGAACCACGGCATCACGCGGCAACGTATTTTATTGCTTGCCGGAACGTTGATTTTGATCGCGTTGGTGAAAGGCGTCTTTCTCTATTCCCAGCGCTGGATCCTGATTGGCATCTCGCGGGAAATAGAATTCGATTTACGCAACGACCTGTTCATCCATCTTGAAAAACAGGATTCTGGTTTCTACCAGCGCTATCGCACCGGCGACATCATGGCCCGGCTCACCAATGATTTGAATGCCGTGCGCATGCTGCTGGGTCCAGCCATCATGTACAGCGCCAACACCGTGATGTTCACCGTCGGGGCGTTGTTCTTTCTGCTGCACATCAGCCCCTATCTCACTCTCGTAGCGCTGGCCCCCGCGCCAGTGGCCAGCATCCTGGTGCAGTATCTCGGGCGCAGAATTCATGACCGGTTCGAACGCATCCAGGCTAGCTTCTCTGAGATTTCTTCGCAGGCCCAGGAGAATTATTCGGGTGCGCGGCTGGTGCGTGCCTTCGCCCGCGAAGAATCGCAAATCAACCTTTTTGAAAAGCTCAATCGCCTATACATAGCGCGCGCGTTGCGGCTGGTGCAGCTCATGGGCATGCTGTGGCCCACGCTGGAATTCATTCTTGGCGTTTCAATGATCATCACCCTGCTTGCGGGCGGCCACCTGGTGTTGCAGCACCGTATCAGTGTAGGCGAGTTTGTGGCGTTCAATACCTACATGATTCTGCTTATCTGGCCCATCATCGCGGTGGGCTGGGTGGTCAACATCTTTCAGCGCGGCACGGCTTCAGTGAAGCGAATCGACGAATTGTTGCGCGAGCAACCGGCGATCGACGACAGCGCTGCCGATCCGGCGATCAGCAAAGATGCGGTGCTTCACGGCGAGATTGAATTCCGCCACCTTGACTTCAGTTACGGCGAAACACCGGTGCTGCGCGACATCTCGCTGCATGTTCCTGCAGGCTCGAGTCTTGCCATCGTTGGCCCAACAGGCTCGGGCAAAACGACGCTGGTGAATCTTGTCTCCCGCTTGTACGAGGCGCCCGAAGGCTCATTGCTGATCGACGGTCGGCCGATTCGCGAGTATCCGCTTGCGGCGTTGCGGCATAACATCGGCATGGTGCCGCAGGAGACGTTCCTCTTCAGCGAAACGTTGCGCGAGAACCTGGCTTTTGGCGCGCCGCAAGCCGACGCAGCCGAACTGCTGAAGGCATCTGAAGCCGCCCACGTGCGCCAGGAATTCGAAGAGTTTCCGCTGGGATTTGAAACCATGGTCGGAGAGCGCGGAGTGACGCTCTCGGGCGGTCAAAAGCAGCGCACTGCGATCGCGCGCGCATTATTGCGGCGACCTGCGATTCTCATTCTCGATGATGCGCTCGCGTCGGTGGATACGTATACGGAAGAGCGCATTCTGACCGGTCTGCGCAGCTATACGGCCGCATCGACGACCATCTTGATCTCGCATCGCGTTTCGACGGTGCGCCATGCCGATCAAATTGCGGTGCTCGATCACGGCCGGATCGTCGAACTCGGCAAGCACGAGGAATTGCTGGCACTCGACGGCTACTACGCCAGCCTCTATCAGAAGCAGCAATTGGAAGAAGAGCTGACAGTCGCCGGTTAGGCTGCCTCTTCTCTTTCACGAAGAGACGCGACCTGGGTGGCTTCCGGGCATGCGCAGGCGATGGGCCTTGAGCTGCAATCCAGATCATGCATTCCAGGTCAAACCAACCACAGATTCCATCTCATAGTCGCCGCCCCTGAACGCCGATCGGGAACGGGCAAGAGAACCCCCACTCACTTGTTCAGGGGCTGGATTCACGTCCCGGTCAAGAGCCACCTGCCTCCAGGCGTCGCGTACGTTGCGAACGCATTCAATCGCATGTTCAAACTTTTGCCGCGACGCTGAAGCGGAAGCTTGCATGATCTCCGCAAAGACCGTAGCGTAGAACTCACTCAGAGCCTCCGCGGGCTTGCCGCCAACATCCATGCGCAGACGAGCCTGCAGGTGAATGATGATGTCGAGCGCTCGCTTGACTGCAATGCGCCGGCCAACCGTGTCGGCTCTATCAACGGCGTCACCTGCCGCATAGAGAAAGCGGATGATTCCGTCGTAAAGGGCCACCACCAGATCTACGGCCGAAGCTCCGTCCAGCGCATGTTCCTGATAACTTCCCATGGAGGTGAAACTCCTTATTACTTGCTCTGGTTATACCCTGTAATTGCCGAATAAAGCTGGTTGATTCCATCCAGCAGGGTGGGAAGCTGCTGCATGATCTGGTTGGCGCTATTCAGTTCCGCGGTCAGGCTCTTCTGCTGAGCCGAGATCATGCTCTCTTCGCGAGAGATGTTGGCGTTCAAGGTGGATTCGACGCTGCTGTTCGATTTTGTAGCGAGAGCCAGAATACCCGATGCGGAACTGCTGCCGGCATGAGACAGCATGGAAGAGAATCCTTGTCCCCAGCTGTTCATGTTCTGGAAGAAGCCTACGACGCCGCTGAAGTCCGCGTTTAACACTGAGGTCAACGTGCTGGGATCGAAGTCAAGGGAACCGTCGGCCTTCGTGGCTACGGTGATGCCCATACTGGCCAGGGTTGAGATGTCGGACGAATTGGTATAGTTCAACGTGGTGCTGGTCTTGTGTGTCGTATCCACAAGGTTGGAAGAAATGGACAGCGTGCCGGCGGATCCTGGCGTTCCGGAAAGCAGGGATAGGCTCGATGTTCCATCGTCGTTTTTGATCACCGAAGCAGTGGCGCCGAGGTTCGCGGCGTTGATCGCGTCGGCCAGTGTGTCCAGCGTATTGTTGGTCGAGTCGATAGTGATCGTTTGAGAACTACCATTGCCCACCCTGATGGAGATGGAGCCGGCGAGCACATCGCTGGCGCTTGGTATGGCGGCCAGCGTGCCGCTCGATGTCGTCGAACTTGTGCTCTCCGAACCATCCGTGCCCGCCGTGCCCGAAAAAAGCAACGCCGTGTTGCTGCTGGCAAGAATACTGGAACTCAAGGTCAACCTGCCGTTCGCTCCCGAGGTTTGTGATTGCAGCGACAGGTTGGATTGGTTGCCTTTGGTGATAACTGACGCGGTGACGCCGATGTTGGCGGCGTTGATAGCATCGGCCAGGTCCGTAAGCGAGTTGCCGGAAGGTTGGGGGAGATCGATTTTGGTTTCGACACCGTTACCCACTTGAATGGTCATCGAGCCCGACAGCGTGGTACCGGTATCGGCGGTAACCGCATCGAGGTAGCCATTCGGGTTTTGGGTGTTCAAAGCGCTCATAAGTTGTTGCTGCAACAGCGACAAAGTGGGGGAACCGAACAGTGGTTCGGAATTGCCGGAGCTGTCAACACCCTGCTGGGCGTTCATGGCGCTGATCAGCGCGTTATAGTCGCTGACCATGGTGTTCATGGCAGTTTCGACCCCGGTGATGTCGTTGCCGATGACCACTTGCACCTGTTCCAGGCTGTTATCGGATTGCTTGGCACTGGGGGCCAGCAATTGAAATGTCAGTCCGGGAATGAGGTCGGTCACGATATTGGAAGAACTGGTCAGATCTACGCCATCCACGGACAGCGTAGCGTCCGAACCGGTTACGCTCCCGGTGTAACCCAATGCCGTGTTCTTGTCGGTAGTGTCGGTGATCGATGAGGTGATCGTGAGGTTGCCCTTGTCGCCGGAGGTGCCGGAGACCAGGCTCAGACGCGATCCCGAAGAATCCTTCAATACACTGGCGGTTACGCCCAAACCGGCGGAATTAATTGCCGCTGCGAGTTTGTCAAGCGTGTTGATTGACGATCCGATGGTGA
>JADGNO010000041.1 GCA_017883405.1 Occallatibacter sp.
ACGATATGGAATGCGGCATTTCGCTAAGTAATTGCGCCTGAATGACATTTCAGTCATTTTGTGACCACTGAGCATAGAAAGGGTGTTGCCATTCCGCCACAGCGATAGAGGTTACTTGTTAACTAAGTTATAATTAGATGATTCACCGCCGTTCGGCAAGCAGGTGCTCACCGCGCCCAAGCTCCTATCAGCTATCCTGAGAGTGCTCGCACGGAGGTCTCAGGATGCTTTCCCCCGCCGTAACCTCGCCTGCCACTCCTACCCCGGCTGAAGAAATTGCCGAAGCGCTGCAGCGCATCGGCCCGCTGCAGGGTCTGCCGCTTGAAGATCGCCTCTGGCTTGCGCGCCATGGCCAGGAATTTGTGGCCAACGCCGGCGACGTGCTCTTTGAAGAAGGCGCGCCCGCAGCCAACATGATCCTTATTCTGAAGGGCGAGATTCACGTGCGCCGGGCACACGGCGGTCCCATGGCGCTTTTCATTGGCCGCGCCGGCCAGATGACGGGCCTGCTGCCTTTCTCGCGCATGAAGAACTATGGCGGCCAGGGATTCGCCATTTCGCCCATCTGGGTTCTGATGATTTCGAAAGAAATCTTTCCGGATATGCTGCAGGCGGTCCCCTCCATGACGCAGCGCGTGGTTTCTACCCTGCTCGATCGAGTGCGCGAGGTGACGCGCATTGAGCAGCAGGCGGAGAAGCTTTCCGCGCTTGGCAAGTTGGCCGGCAATCTTGCCCATGAGCTCAACAATCCGGCCTCCGCTGCACAAAGCGCCGCATCAAGCCTGGCGGAGGCGCTCGCCGCCAACCGCGCAAACCGCTTCAAGTACGTGAGTCTTCGCCTGAACGAAGCCCAGGTGCGGGAAATTGAAGAGTGGGAAGAGACCATCATCGCGCGCGGTGCTGCGCGCGCAGGCCACGAGCAGAATGCCATCAGTTCTATTGAACGCGAGGAGTCAATCCGTACCTGGCTCGGCGGCATTCACTGTCCAACTCCCTGGGAAGTAGCCCCGCAGCTTGCCGAGCAGGGCGTTACGACCGCAGATCTCGACAAGTTGCGCGAAGTACTTGTAGGCGAGAGCGAAACCTGCATCACGCTGCAGTATTTTGCGCGATTCCTCAGGGCCTCACGCTCCGTGCAAACGCTGGCCCACTCCACCGCGCGCATCTTCGATCTGATTGACGCCGTAAAGGCCTACTCCAACATGGACCGCGCGCCCATTCTCGAAGTCGATGTGCCTGCCGGCCTTGATGCGACGCTGCAAATGTTGCAGAGCCGCATGACCAAGGTTGAAGTGGAGCGCGACTACGAGCCGGGCCTGCCGCGCATCAACGCCTATGGCGGCGAACTGAACCAGGTATGGACCGCGCTCATTGAAAATGCGCTCGACGCGCTCGGCAACCAGGGCCGGCTCCGCATTGGCTGCAAGCTCGAAGGCGAAATGATGCTGGTGGAAATCTGGGACACCGGCCCCGGTATTCCGCCGGAACTACAGGAGCGCATCTTCGAGCCGTTCTTTACCACCAAGGCTCCGGGGCAAGGCCTCGGCCTCGGCCTGGACAACGCAATGCGCATCGTGCGCAAGCACAAAGGCCACATGAGCGTTCGCTCCGAGCCGGGTTCAACGTGCTTCCGCGTGCGTCTGCCACTGGACCAACTGCAGGCATACTGATCGAATCGGGTAACAGCTTTCAACCGGTTGCTTCAGGTCACCCGCAATGCCGGGTGCCCCATTCATGCGCGATTCTTGCGCATGGGTGGGATACCGAAAAGTCCGCTAGACCACTCCTCATTTAGCAAGATCCCGGGTGCCCCATGTCCCGATTCTGGGACATGGGATAGTAAAAATCCTGACCTCCCGGCTTTGTTAGACTTGGCGGGTTGAAGCCAAGAGGAGTTCGGCGCATATGCAAGTGCAGAAAAGCGTCTCGGCGCCAATAATTAAAGTTGCCATCGCCACTCTCATCTTGGCAGCCGCGGCACAGGCACAAACCAAATCCTACGAGCTGAGCGGGCCGCGACTCACCGCGCATTTCGCAGTCGAAAACCACCATCTGCGGTTCGCATCTGTGAGAGACGTGGCGGACGGCAAGATGCTGCAGCCCAGCGAAGCGTTCAGTCTGAAACTCCGCGACGGACGCGTCATCACAGCCTCGCAAATGAAGATCAACGTCATCAGCGAGGAAGAAATCTTACCGGATGCGAGCGCATCCCGCGCCGCCGCGCATGTCCCCGGAAGCCGCGTGTGCGCAAACATGGATATGGATAACGTTCCTTTGGCCGTGCACTGGTGCGCAGTGCTGCGCGATGGCGCAAACTACGTTCGCCAGGAAATCACGCTGAATGCAATCGCCAACCCCATCGACATCGCCGAAGTGCGCATGTTCGACTTTGCCGCGCCCGCAGCCAAAGTAGTGGGCACAGTTCCGGGCTCGCCTGTCGTTGCAGGCAACTTCTTCTTCGGGTTTGAGTCGCCGCTCTCTACAGGCGCCGTGCAAGACGGCCACGCGACAGCCCTGTTTACGCGTACGCTGCCGCTCGAAGCGGGAAACTCCATCACGTACTCGTCGGTGATCGGCGTAGCCGCGCCAGGGCAGATGCGGCGCGAGTTCCTCAGCTACATTGAGCAGGAGCGCGCGCATCCCTACCGCACATTTCTGCATTACAACTCGTGGTACGACATCGGCTACGGCAATCGCTTTGACGAGGCCGCTGCGCTCGACCGCGTCCGTGTCTTCGGCGAAGAACTGGTGCGCAAGCGCGGCGTCAAGCTTGACTCGTTTCTGTTCGACGATGGCTGGGACGACACCACAACGCTGTGGCACTTCAATCCCGGCCTGCCCGACGGATTCGAGGGAATCCACAAGCAAGCTGCGCAATACGAATTCGGGATCGGTGTGTGGCTCTCGCCATGGGGCGGCTATCAGATTGCCAAGCAGCAGCGCATCGCCGCTGGAGAAGCGGCGGGGTACGAAACTGTGAACGGCGGCTTTGCGCTTTCTGCGCCCAGATACTACGGCCTCTTCGAGCAAACCTGCCTCAACATGATCACGCAGTACGGCGTCAACCAGTTCAAGTTTGACGGCACCGGCAACGCCAGCACCGTTTTTCCCGGCAGCCTGTTCGACAGCGATTTTTCGGCGGCCATCCATCTCATCGAACGGCTGCGCCAGCAGGAGCCGGACGTCTTTATCAATCTCACCACCGGGACCAAGCCCTCGCCCTTCTGGCTGCGCTATGCGGATTCGATCTGGCGCAGCGGCGACGATCACAACTTTGACGGCGTGGGAAGTTGGCGTCAGAAGTGGATCACCTACCGCGACGAGCAGACCTACAAGAACATAGTCGTGGGCGGGCCGTTGTATCCGCTGAACTCGCTCATGCTGCACGGCATCATCTACGCACAGAAGGCAAAGAATCTCGACACTGATCCCGGCGACGATTTCCGCGACGAAGTGCGCGATTATTTTGGCGAAGGCACCCAGTTGCAGGAGATGTACGTAACACCAGGCCTGCTGACCGAGAAGAACTGGGACGATCTTGCCGAGACAGCAAAGTGGTCGCGAGCTAACGCGCAGGTTCTCAAAGACACACATTGGATCGGCGGCGACCCCGCCAAGCTCGAAGTGTACGGCTGGTCCGCGTGGACGCCCGGGAAGGGAATCACTCCCGCGGAGGGAATCATCGTCTTGCGCAATCCTTCAGACAAGCCGCAGGAATTCTCCCTCGACGTAGCGAAAGCGTTCGAACTGCCGCCCGGCGCACCGCGCGCCTATCGCGCGCACAGCCCGTGGGCCGACGACAATTCTGCAGCAGAGATCAACCTGCGCGCCGGTGTCCCGCACAAGTTCATGCTGAAGCCGTTTGAAGTGCTGACGCTTGACGCGAATGCGAGCCGTTAGCTATTAGCTTTTAGCTTGTTTGTGGTGAGTCTGCAGGCGTGCTATCCATGACCGGAATTCAGGACATGGGTGCCCGGCAAATTACTTCACTTCGGAAAAACTATTTGGAACTCTTCCGAGCCACTGCCAGCAACTCGCCCCCAACCATATTTTCTCCCGCACTGAATTGACAGAACGTGAGTCCATGTCTGTTAAAACCCCAGCGTAGGAATTCTGGAGTAATCAAGAGCGGATGAACCTTGTTCCAGGACTTGTGATACGTCTCGTCTTTGCGATCTGGATTTCCGTTTGGGCAGAAACAGACAAAGTAGCCACCAGCCGCGAGCAGCTTCGGCGCCTCAGAGAGCAAGATGTTGGGATCGGGGAGATGTTCGATGACATGCGAGGAAAAAAGACAATCGATTGTGCCGTCGAGGCTCCGCAGATCTTTCACCATTTTGCAGCCCAATTTTTCTTCAGCGTACCGAGCACGATTCTCTCCGACTTCAAAGGAATACACGTCGAACCCAGCCTGCCTCATCTGCCAACTGCCATAGCCCCACGAGCAGCCAAAATCGAGAATTCGCGCGCCAGGAGAGAGGAGCGATTTGAGCACAGCAATATAGGAGGTGAAGTCCTTGTCGGACATGCGAAATTGAGATTTAAGAAGTTTCGAGAGCTGCTCGGAATCGGGCAAAGTGGTCGTGAATTCCTGTCGATATTTTTCGTTCTTGTAGAGTTTGTCCGCTCTTTTTGCGGACTCCTTGGGTACACGAAAGCGAATATGACAATTTGGGCACTCGTAGAGCGAGGTCACGACATATTTGCGGCGCACCAGTTCGGCGATTTGGTTTCCGCAGGCAGGGCAGGTGGTGTCAGCACCAATCGATGCGAACATGGCCCACCCTAAATAGCCTATTTTCTTTTTAATCTCTTCCGACACTATGCCCATAGTGTGCACACTCCTCAAAACTTCACGATCCCCACTTCCATCCGTAAATAGAGAACTCCCAAATGCTTGCGACCGAAGGTGGAAATCTGACGGATTCAGTTCAAAGTATCACTGATTGAGAACCAATCGACAAGGCAAATGAGCAGGCGGCTAGGGTCGCCCAGCCTTCACATCTTTAAGAGATCAACCATACCTCATCAGTGCAGGCGCCCCATCCTTCTCGTTCTTTGCGCAAGGTGGGATAGCACGGACCTTTCGAAGACCTTGCGCACGCATAGTAGACTTTCCCTTTGAGCACCGCTGGAGAGTGTGTCGATGAAGATAGTTTTTGCCGCCTCAGAATGCGTGCCGTTTGCCAAGACCGGAGGACTGGCCGACGTTGTAGGCGCACTAGGCCCCGAACTCGTCAAGCTGGGCCATGAAGTCACGGTCTACCTGCCCTTCTATCCGCGCGTGCGGCCCCACATTCAGGGCGAGCTGAAGTACGTCGTCCGCTCCATCACCATTCCGTTTCCGCACTACAACCGTTTCGCCGGCATCGTTGATGGCGGCAAGCGCGAGGGTGTGCAGCACTACTTTGTCGACTGCCCGGAGATGTTTGCGCGGCCCGAGCTGTACGGCACTCGTGAAGGCGACTACCCCGATAACGCCGAGCGTTTTGGCCTCTACTGCCGCGCCGTGCTTGAGGCAACTAAGCAGCTCGGCGTGCCCGACGTGTTTCACATCCACGACTGGCAGGCATCGCCGTTGGCGATCTTTCTCCGCAACGTGTATGCCGCCGACCCCATACTGCGCAAAGCAGCCGTCGTGCTGACGATCCACAACGCCGCTTACCAGGGCACGTTTCTGCCGCAAACCACCGAGCAGCTCCTGCTGCCATGGGAAATCTTCACCATGGACAAGGTCGAGCAATTCGACCGTTTCAACTTTCTCAAAGGCGGCGTGGTCTACTCTGACATTCTGACCACGGTCAGCCGCAAGTACGCCGAAGAGATTCAGACACCGGAGTTCGGTGAAAATCTCGACACGGTACTGCGCGCGCGTTCGGGCGACCTGCGCGGCATCCTGAACGGCGTCGATTACGAGAAATGGAATCCGGCCACCGATGCAAATCTCGCCGCGCATTATTCAGCAGACGACCTGGCCGGCAAGGCAGCCTGCCGCGCCGATCTGCTGCGCGCCTTCGGGCTCGGCAACGTTGAACGCACAACGCCGGTCATCGGCATCGTGTCGCGCTTTGCCACGCAGAAGGGTTTTGATCTGGTGGCGCAAATCGCGGGTCAGCTTTCCGATCGCGAAGTCGCCGTGGTCGCCGTGGGCACAGGCGAGCCGGTGCTCGAAAAGTTCTTTCGCGACTGGGCTTTCTGGCATCGTGGCAACGTGGCCGCAAAAATCACCTACGACGATGCGCTGGCGCACAAGATTGAGGCCGGCTCGGATATGTTCCTGATGCCGTCAAAGTACGAGCCATGCGGGTTGAACCAAATCTACTCGCTCAAGTACGGAACCGTGCCGATTGTGCGCGCCACCGGCGGACTCGACGACACCATTGAAGAATGGAACGCAGAAAAAGCCACCGGTACCGGCTTCAAATTCCACGGGCTCGATCCGCTCGATCTTCTAGCAGCCATTGACCGCGCTCTCTCAGCCTTCCGCGACAAGGAAAGCTGGACGCAGCTGATGCGCAACGGCATGGCCCGCAACTACAGCTGGCGCCAACCCGCCCGCGAGTACGCAGCGGTGTACCAAGAAGCCTCGCGCCGCCGCGCCTGAAGTGCCCACACAGTTAGAGCATGAACCCCTAGTTGTGCTTGCCCTTCCACTCCGCGTACGGTCCCTGGAAGTCCTCGATTTCTTTTTCGTGAAAGTGCCACAGGCGCGTGGCTACTTCGTCAATCAGGTCGTGATCGTGCGTCACCAGCAGAACCGTGCCTTCATACCGCTGCAGCGCGATGTTGAGCGCATTGATGGCTTCAAGGTCCAGATGATTCGTCGGCTCGTCGAAGATGAGAATGTTCGGCTTGGTCAGGATGAGCTTGCAGAACACCAGCCTTGCCTGCTCGCCGCCCGAAAGCGCCTTGGTCGGCTTGGAGCCTTCTTCGCCGCTGAAAAGCATCTGGCCAAGAATGCCGCGAATGTCTTCAGTGTGGGCCGCCGGGTCCCAGCGATGCAGCCACTCGGCGACGGTGAGCCCGTGCTCAATGGTGGCGCCCACGTCCTGCGGAAAATAGCCAATGTGCGCTTCGTGTCCCCAGAAAACAGTGCCGGAGTCGAGCGTGAAACCAGGGTCGGCGAGCCCGGGATAGTTGGCCAGCAAGCTCTTGAGCAGCGTGGTTTTGCCCGCGCCGTTGCGCCCCATCAAGCAGATCTTTTCACCGCGCAGAACGTTGGCGGTAAAACCGCCGAGTACCGTTTGATCGCCGTATAGCTTGGTCAGGTGCTTGAACTCAAGTATGTGTTTGCCGCTGGGGCGCACCTGGTCAAACTTGATAAACGGGCGCTGAATATTCGAGCGCGCCAGTTCGTTGGTCTGCAGCCGTTCCACTTCCTTGCGCCGGCTGGTCACCTGCGAGGAACGCGTGCCGGCAGCAAAGCGCGCAATAAATTCATTAAGCTGCGCAATCTTCTTGTCCCGCTGCGCGTTCTGCGCTTCCAGCGTAGAGCGGATTTGCGTCTTGGCCATCACCATGTCGTCATAGCCGCCCGTGTAGACAATGATCGTCTGGTAATCGATGTCGGCGGTGTGCGTGGTAACGGAATTTAAAAAATGGCGGTCGTGCGAAATCGCAATCAGCGTGCCATCGTAATTCTGCAGAAAGTCCTGCAGCCAGTGGATCGAATCAAGATCGAGATAGTTAGTAGGTTCGTCAAGCAGCAGCGCTTCAGGCTTGCCGAACAGCGCCTGCGCCAGCAGCACGCGAACTTTCTGGCCGCCCTGCAGCTCTGACATTTTGCGATCGTGCAGATCTTCTGTAATGTCCAGGCCGTCGAGCAGTACGGCGGCGTCCGCCTCTGCTGTGTAACCGTCCTCATCGCCAATCACGCCTTCGAGTTCGCCCAGGCGCATGCCGTCCGCGTCTGTCATCTCAGCCTTCTCGTAGATGCGGTCGCGCTCTTCAAGGGCGGCCCACAGCGGCTTGTTTCCCATGATCACCGTGTCGATAACACGAAATGCATCGAAGGCAAACTGGTCCTGGCGCAGCACGCCAAACTTTCGCGGGCGTACGACGGTGCCTTTTTGCGCATCCAGCTCGCCCGTAAGCACCTTCATAAAAGTGGATTTGCCAGAGCCGTTGGGGCCGGTAAGTCCGTAGCGGCGGCCATCGACAAAACTTACGCTTACATCTTCGAAAAGTACCTTCGAGCCGTAGCGCATTGAAACGTTGCTGACACTAAGCATTTTTTACGTGATCCCTGAAAGCGATGATTCGCAATTTAGTTCTGGCAAGCGCGACCCGCAATCCGGCGATGAGCCGACAAGCCCAATCGACGTTGGTTGGTACGGGGTGTGGGGCCTCAAAATGCAGCCGCCCGCCAGGAAGTTCTGCTCTTTCAGTTTCTCATATGCGGCCGCTCGACGGCGGAGGAGCCAGGACGTACCACCGGTTCAGAAAATCTCGCGCAGCCGCGCAAACGAGTCAAGCTCCAGCAAGTGCTGGCCGTTAGGCGCCGGATCGACAGAAGCGTGCTCCAGCACCCATGTGTCTTTATGGAAGAGAAACACCGCATGCATCCCGGCGGCGAGCGCAGGATTGATGTCGCTTTTGGGGCTGTTGCCAATCATCCAGCTGGTATTCGGCTTCAGCTCGTGGCGGGCGATCACCTGCCGGTACGTGGCCGCGTCTTTTTCTGCAACGATTTCGACAGCCGCAAAATAACGGCCCAGGCCTGAGTGCGCCAGCTTGTCGGCCTGTTCCGCCTCATTGCCCTTGGTCATCAGGATGAGGTGATGGCGCAACGAAAGCTCCGAAAGCGTTTCTTTGACGCCCGGCAACAATTCAATTTCCTGTTCGGCAATCGAGCGCGCAAAGCCGCGCACCTTCTCGCGCTTTTCCTCCGTCACTGGCGAGGGGCTCAGGCGCTCAAAGCAGGCAATCAGCGAGCGTGTAAAGCTCGTCAGACCGTAGCCGTGAGCGAGGATCGTCTCGCGCTCAACGGCGTTCAGCGTTTCGCGTACCTGCGCAGGGGTGTACTCGTGGTGATTGAGAAAGCTGATGAAGGCAGCAATGGCTCGCTCAAAGTAGACGTTGTTTTCCCAAAGCGTGTCGTCCGCGTCGATGAGCAGGGTTTGGCCGGCGGGGAACTGGGGCATGGATTTGATGTTAGCGTCTGCGTGCCGCAAACGAAAGTCCCATAAACCATCGCGAAGTAGCTGTCCGGCTTTCCACCGCGTCCACTTGCCGCATCCCCTACACTGAGACTTGTCTCCATCTTGCCCCGCCATGACCGGCTATTGCGAAATCGCGCTGCCTGTGCCGTTGGACCGCACGTTTACCTACGCGCTGCGGCTGGGGCAGATTGTGCAGCGCGGCATGCGGGTCGTCGTGCCCTTTCGCAATGAAAAGCTGATCGGCGTGGTCACTGCCGTGATGGTCGACCCGCCCGCAGATGTTGAAGTCAAGTCGCTGGAGGCGGTGCTTGACGACGAGCCCCTGTTAAGCGAACAGTTGCTGGCGCTGGCGGAATGGATGGCCGGCTACTACCTGGCTCCCTTGGGCGAGGTGCTGCGGGGTATGCTGCCGTTGAGCGCTGAAGTGCGGCGCACCGTCTACTACCGCATAACTGACCTTGGCCGCGATGTGCTGGCAAAGCAACTTGAGGCCACGGAAGAAGAGTGGCATCGCGAAGCGTGTGGAGACGATGAAGACTCCAATATTCCAAAATCGAAACCGAATGCCAAGCGGCGCGGCAAACTCTCACTCGACGAACAAAATCTGGAGATTCGCGTGCTGCGTCGGCTTGCCGAGGGCGAGGCGATAAAGGTGTCAACGTTGCGCACGGCCACTGCGGCGACGTTGCAGATACTGGCCGGCATGTTGCGCAAAAAGTGGATTGCCCGCGAAACCTCCGCTGTGGAGCGAGATGCGCGGCGGACCGAGCGCTTTGCGGTACTCGTAGAAGAAGCTCGGCTGCCAAAGCTCACTAAAAATCAGGAAGCCATTCTTGCGGAGTTGGCCTCTGCAGGCGGCGAGTTGCCGCTGGCCGAATTGCGCAAGAAAGAGTTGTCGTCGTCGACGCTGCAAACGCTGGTGCGGCACGGCCTGGTGCGAATCGACGAGCGCATGGCCGCGTTTCGCATGGGTGGGCTGCGTCCCACTGCGGAGCCGTTCAAACTGAACGCGCAGCAGATGGACGCGCTGGCCAGCATCGTTACCGCTTTGGGCAAGTTCAAGCCCTTTTTGCTTTTTGGCGTGACTGGTTCGGGCAAAACGGCTGTCTATCTTGAAGCGATGAAGCGCGTGCTTGAACGCGGGCTTTCATCAATTTTGCTGGTGCCGGAGATCGGGCTCACTCCGCAAACCGTGGGCCTGCTTGATGCGGCGTTTGGTCAGCACGTGGCTTTATTGCACTCGGCCCTTACGCCAGAAGAACGCAGCGAGCAGTGGCGGCGCATTCGTCGCGGCGAGGCGCGCATCGTTGTAGGCACGCGCTCGGCAATTTTTGCGCCTGCAAAAAATCTTGGCCTCATCCTCGTCGACGAAGAGCACGATCAAAGCTACAAGCAGGAGGAGACGCCGCGCTACAACGCGCGCGATGTCGCCGTAATGCGCGCCAAGCTCGCCAGTGCCGTGGTTGTCATGGGCTCGGCCACTCCGTCCCTTGAGAGCTGGCAAAACTCAGTGCAGGGAAAATACGAGCGCATCGAGATTTGCGATCGTGTTATGAACCGGCCGCTGCCTGAAGTTGAACTCATCGACATGCGGCGCGAGTTTCAGGAGTCAGGCCGCGAAGATCTTTTTTCGCGCTCGTTGATTGAGCAAACAAAAGCGGCGCTCGATCGCGGCGAGCAGGCGCTCATTCTGCTCAACCGCCGCGGCTACTCGTTTGCGGTTTTTTGCAGGGCCTGCGGCACCAAGCTTGAATGCGATAACTGCGCCATTGCGCTTACTCACCACAAGTCGATGGACGGCGCTGAGATTGCGCGCGAAGGGCAGCGGCTGGAATGCCATTACTGCGGAATGCGCAAAACGGTTCCGGCGCGATGCCCCAAGTGCGATAGCGAGCACATGTATTTCCTTGGCGCGGGCTCGCAGCAGGGCGAGGAGCGGCTCAGCGAAATTTTCCCGATGGCGCGCATCGGGCGCATGGATCGCGATACGGTGCGCGGGCGTTACGATCTCGAACGCCTGTTGGCGCGTCTGCACGCGGGCGAAATCAATCTGCTGGTGGGCACGCAGATGATCGCCAAAGGCCACGATATTCACGGCGTCACGCTGGTCGGCGTCGTCGGCTGCGATCATGCGCTTTCCATGCCGGACTTTCGCGCGGCCGAGCGGGTGTTTCAGCTTATGACGCAGGTGTCAGGGCGCGCCGGCCGAGGTAATCTGCCTGGACGCGTCGTCGTGCAGACCTACTATCCCGACCACTACGCCATTGTGGCCGCCACCACCCACGACTACAAAAGCTTTGCAGAACGCGAATTGAAATACCGGCGATGGATGCACTATCCGCCCTTCGGCGTGCTGGCCAATGTGCTGGTGCAGTCGCCAAAACTTGAAGAAGCAGCCGGATGGTCGTCGATGCTTGGCAAACATCTCATCGAGAGCCTCGCCGGCGAACCTGTGCGGGTGCTGGGGCCGTGTACCGCACCAATTGCGCGCATCAAGAACGTGTACCGCTTCCACATGATTTTGAAAGCGGCCTCGCGAAAAGCGCTCAACGAAGCGCTGAAAAACATGATGGCGTATGCGGATCAAGCCGGAGTTCCGCGGCGCAACATGATTGTGGATGTGGATGCGCTGCGCCTGATGTGAGCCAGCTAGCCGCGTTTGTGGCCGTTGCTCTTCGCCTTCCGCTGGGCGGCTTTGCGGCGCTTTACCTCTTCAGCCGAATACATGGTCCCGCGGCACTTGCCGGTCCCGCAGTTACAGATGGCTTCGTCATCGCCACCGTCGTAAAGGCAGTAGTCGTAGGTAATCTCTTCGGCCGGGGTTATGTTGCGGATGGCCTTGATCCACACATGGCCATCTTCTTCTTCGGTCTCGCAGTTGGGGTCGCAACTGTGGTTGATGAACATGGCCATGGAGTGGCCATCGATCACAATATCCCCCTTGCCGAGTCCAAACAAGTAGGTGATGGGCGACTCGTCGTACGCCTTGTCGGCCTGCCTTTTGGTGAGCTGATGGCCGGTGTATTCAATAACGTGCGCGCCTTTGCGGATGGCTGTGGTGGTGTAGCAGCCGGCGGCATGAATGGCTGAAGAGCGAATGATCAGTCCCATGGAGTGTGCGATGCTTTCCTTTGGCGCAAAATCGTATTCAAGTCGCGTCACCAATCGTGATTTGGAAAATTGCCTTATGGCCGCATCGTAACATCGAAGAGTAAGGGACGTATTGAGGGAAACTCGAATGAATCGGGGAATTGGAACAGTGCTGGTGCTGGCGGGCTGCTTGTTTGTGCCAGGCGCGCATGGCCAGCAGGGCAACAGCGGAGCCGCATCAAGCCAGGGCAAGCAGGCCGCCCAACCGGCGCAGCAACCCAAACCGGCGCAAACGCCCGCGCCAGATGCGAACCCATTCCCGACCGATACGACGAACGTGCCCGTGATGCCTTCGCACGAAGACCCCGAGCCCAATGTGCCCCAGCACTCCCCAACCTCATCTGCGGACCAGATTGAAGATTCGCACTACGCTGTACCCCCCGATACCGATCCGGTGGCGAGCCCCGATCAGGTCAGTGCCGGCGGAGACTTTGGTGGCCAGGTATCGAGTTCGAACTCTGGTTCGCTCGACAGTATTCTTCCTCCGGCGGGTGGCGACGAGCCAGGCAAGAAGAATAAAAAGGGCAGCGACGAACCTGTGGGACCGCCGAAAGAAACCGCCGCCCAGGACATCAGCGTCGGCAAGTATTACCTGGACAACAAGAACTGGCGCGCCGCCCTGTCGCGCTTCGAATCCGCGCTGGTGCTCTCGCCTGAAGATCCTGAGGTTTATTGGGGCCTGGCTGAGAGCCAGCGTCATATGGGCGATTACGCCAAAGCGCGCGCCAACTATCAGAAGCTTATCGAGTACGATCCCGACAGCAAGCACGCCAAAGACGCAGTGAAGGCCTTGAAAGGGCCGGAGTTTGCGAATGTAAAACCCCCGCCAACCGCTAGTCAACCGCCCCAATAAAACCGGCTGTCTCATCCAATGCCGGGTGCCCCATCCTTCGCGTTCTTTGCGAAGGGTGGGAAGCCACAGTCCCAGACCTACCATTCGCAGTTCTCGCACCACAAACGCCAATCTCGATGGGCTTCGTTCAGAACGAACCTGCTACAAACCGATGGCATGCAGATAAGCAGTAATGATGGACTGTCCCCAAAGGCTGCTCACGATGCCGCCGATACAGAGAAATGTACCGAACGGAAGTTTGGTATGCGCCCAGCCTTCCCCCTCATCGCGTGCCGCCGGAAGCGCAATCACCACCAGCCCCGCAATTGCGCCCAGCATCGAGCCAATAAAGAATGCGAGCAGCGTCGCCGGCAGCCCCAGCCATGCAGCAAGCATCGCCATCAGCTTCACGTCGCCCAGCCCCATCCCTTCGCGATGGCGAATGATCCAGTAAAGCCAGCGAATCAGCAGGAGCAGGCCAGCAGAGAGGAAGATGGCGACGATTGTCCAAAATAATACGGGTTTTACTTCATACCAAATAGCCGCGATTGGGTTAACGGTGCCGTGATCAGGTGACAAAGCAATGAGAGTGGCCTTGGCGATTGCAAATAGAAGCCCAATTACCATTCCCGGAAGTGTAAGCATGTTCGGTAGCCAGAGATTCTCCGCATCCAGTGCTGCCAATGCCACAAGCATCCAATAGAAGATCATGGTTCCAATGATTGCCAGCATATCGGGAGCTAGGACCATGGTTGGCGAGTGTCGGTCCCAAAGTTCGGGAGTTGAATTCCACGCCGTGTAAGCCCACAACACCCCCACCGCCAATTCCACCACCGGATACCGCAACCCGATCCACGCCTTGCATTCACGGCATCGCCCGCGCAGCACAACCCAGCTCAGCAGCGGAATATTCTCCCACCAGGCCAGCGTGTGCGTGCAATCGCGGCAGTGCGAGCGCGGCTGCACAACGCTCTCGTCTTCCGGCCAGCGGCTCAGGCAAACGTTCAGAAAGCTGCCGAAGGCCAGCCCAAGCAATCCGGCAAAAACGGTAACGAGCGTGCGAATCATGCGTGGGTTGAGTATACGATTCGGGAGGTGGGGCTGTGGGACAATCTGCTCGGCGTCGGGGTTAGACTGAAGGTGCATGGACCTTCCCGCCGAAAGCTCCACGGCCGAAACTCCCACTTCACAGTGCAAGACCGATCCCGCGCGTGCGGCCGAACTGTTCAAGCAGTCCGCAGCCATCATGGCGCGGCTCAGGGCGCCCGGCGGCTGCCCGTGGGATCGCGAACAAACCTTCGACACCATTCGCAAATACACGCTTGAAGAGGCTTACGAAGTGTTCGACGCCATCGAGCGCCGCGATTTTCCGCATCTTGAAGAAGAGCTTGGCGATCTGCTGTTGCAGGTGCTGTTTTACGCGGAGATGGCTGCCAACGAAGGCCACTTCACCATTGCCGAGGTGCTTGACCACCTCAACCGCAAGCTCATTCGACGGCATCCGCACGTGTTCGGTGAAGAAGCTTCAAAAGCTGCAGGAAATGAAGCAGATGTTGACGCGGCGGTAGAAGGCTCGTCGGCCGCCGTGCTGCGCAACTGGGAAGAAATCAAGCAGGCAGAGAATCGTAAGAAGGAAGCACAAGCCGGCCCGCAAGCAGAAGCTGCTTCGCGGCTCGACAGCGTGCAACGCGCAATGCCGGCCCTTGCTGAGGCAGCAAAGCTCGGCGCCAAAGCGCAGAAGTCCGGCTTTGATTGGCCAAGCTGGCGAGAACTGCTGCCCAAGCTGGAAGAAGAAACCAGAGAGCTTGAAGCGGAAGCATCGTCGAACGATCCCGCACGTAAACCCGCAGTCGAGGCTGAGCTTGGCGACCTGTTGTTCACCGTGGTGAACCTGGGACGGCATCTCGGCGTCGATGCAGAGATGGCGCTTCGCGGATGCAACTTGAGATTTCGCGAGCGCTTCAGAGAGATGGAGCGCGCAGCAAGTCGGCCGCTTGAGGAGTTATCGCCCGATGAGTTGGAGGCGCTTTGGTCACAAGCCAAGCAGAAGCTTGGCGCCCGGCACCACGTTGACGGAACGTATTGAGAATGTTGACAAGCTTGCAAGGAGCAGGGACATGATCGAAATTCGCCCCTGCCAGGGCTTCGACGAACTCGAGGCGTGCGTAGAACTCCAGATCGAGACGTGGGGTTACGACAATACCGACATTATTCCGCGCAAGGGATTTCTGGTGGGACAATCGATCGGTGGACAGGTCATTGGCGCCTTCGACAAAGATATTGCCGGCGGCGGCGCAAAATCGCTTGTAGGTTTTGTCTTTTCTTTGCCCGGCGTGAAGGTCGGGCTGGGACTGCCGCAAGCATATTTGCATTCGCATATGCTGGCCGGAAAACAAGCCTGGCGGAATCGAGGACTTGGCCGCGAACTTAAGCTGGAACAACGACGTGAGGCCCTTTCGCGCGGTATCCGCCATATCGAATGGACCTTCGATCCGCTTGAGATAAAAAACGCATTTTTAAATATCAACCGGCTCGGAACCATCGTTCGCAGCTACCGTCCTGATTTCTATGGTGTATCCTCATCTCGTCTGCAGGGTGGTTTGCCCACGGATCGACTGTTGGCCGAATGGTGGCTCGATTCAGGAAGAGTTCAGTCGATTATTTCCGGGCGCTCAGCAGTTACGCACGACATCGAAGAGCGCATCAAAGTCCCTGCCTCCATTTACGAGTGGAAGTCCACAGAGGCCGGAAAAGAACGGGCCCTGGCTGTACAGGCAGAGAATCGAACCATATTTCAGGAAGCATTTTCACGCGGTTTGGCCGTACTTGGCTTTACCCGCGACAGCGAAGGAAACGGTGTCTTCGAACTAGGCCGGCTGGCCCAGCTTGAATTGAATTGATCCCCGGCAATGAACCAGTAATCGAGATCCTGAGGAAGCGACTATGCGAATCGATGCAATCATTCTGCGCGAAGTGCACATGCCGCTGGTGCGGCCGTTTGAAACCAGTTTTGGTATAACCCGCAATAGGAGAATCCTGCTGGTCGAAATACATTCCGAGGGGCTCATCGGCTGGGGCGAGTGTACCGCCGGCGAAAGGCCATTCTTCTCCGCAGAATCGACTGACACCGCCTGGGCCGTGATTACCCAGGAACTCGGCCCCATGCTCAATACAGAACATCCTGAACATGGTGGCCAGTGCCCACGCATCTTTTACCAGGTGCGCGGTAACCCGATGGCCAGGGCGGCGCTCGAAAATGCCATTTGGGATCTTGAAGCGCAGCGCGAAGGCATCTCGCTTGCCAAGCTGATCGGCGGCGTGCAGGAATCGATTCCGTGCGGAGTGTCGCTTGGCATTCAGCCTTCCATTGCCGATCTGATGTCAAACATCGAGCGCGAACTCACCGCCGGTTATCAGCGCATCAAGCTGAAAGTCAAGCCGGGCTGGGACATTGATGTTCTTGAGCGCGTGCGTCATCGCTGGCCGGGGATTTCGTTGAGCGTCGACGCGAATTCCGCCTACCGGCTTCGCGATGCGGACCACTTGACCCAATTCGATCGCTTCGATCTGCTGATGATCGAGCAGCCGCTATGGCACGACGATTTTTACTATCACTCCATGCTGCAAAAACGACTCGAGACACCCATCTGCCTGGATGAGTCCATCCGTAATCGCCGCGACGCTCTTGCCGCTATCGAAATGGAATCGTGCAGGATCATCAACATCAAGCTCGGGCGCGTGGGCGGATTCTCTGAGGCAATCGCCGTACACAATGCTGCGCAGGAGCGCGGCGTCCCCGTGTGGTGCGGTGGAATGCTTGAGTCGGGAATCGGACGCAGCCACAATATCGCGCTCTCAACGCTGGAGAACTTCACCCTTCCGGGCGATGTTTCCGCGTCGGCGCGCTATTGGGCTGAAGACATTGTCGATCCGGCGGTCACTGTCTCGTCGCAGGGTGAAATCGCCGTGCCAGACACACCAGGTCGCGGTTACGAAGTACGCACTGATTTAGTTGAGAAGCTCACAGTGCGCAAAGAGACAATCCGTGCCATGGTGGTGGCCTAGCGTCTCGTAGCTGAAGGTTGCGGGCTTCAGTTGGATGGTACGGGCTTTAGCCCCTGAGGGATATTTTTCAAACTGTCGAAAACGTAGCCTCTTTAATGCGCGTGTCCCCAGTTAAAGTGGCGGCCCACGATGGCCTTGATGATCCAGTGATCTGTGGCGGCCGTCGGGCCTACGCCAACGCCAAAGTTCAATTCCCAATCTGGTGACACGTTCAGATCGATTGCCGGAAAGAACATTTGCTGCTGATCGTGCATCCTCAGAATGTGCCGGATGTTGCCATAGTCAGCGTAATACTCAATGCCGCCCGTGACCTTTTTCGTAAAGTCCCAACTGACTTTTACATTAGGCGCAAAATCAAGTCCATCGGCCACGCCAGGCCCGTGCCATGTCCGCTCAAATGCCGGATTGATCGCCCAGTAGAAGCGGCCAACCTGCTTGTCGACAATCGGGCGAATCTCCCAAGTCCAGGTATCCGGCGAGAAAAATGCGCGCTGATAGCCGACCTCCATAGAGAGACTCGCGCCCACCGGCCAGTGCCACGAATCCGGCACCCGCACGCGTGGACGCAAGTGATCGCCTACCCACTGAATACCCTGGCCGCTGCGTTCGCTGGTGAAAATATAAAAGCCAACCTCAGACCATTTGTTGATGCCCTGTGTGATTTCGATGGTCTCGTGTTCGGCGTGATTTGTTGGTTCGGTACCGTCAATAAACTGGCGCTGGCCATCGGCCGTGAAGTTGGAATGCAGCTCAACCATGGTGCTGCGCGGCGCAACGGTGTCAGACCCGTAAACCTGGATCTCGTAATTGCCCTGTGAATGTGCCAAAGGAACGACAGCCAAAAACGCCGCGAAGATGGCATAAGCGGAGAAGTGTAGCTTCACTGTTGCTCCCATGAACCTCGTTAAGTTGGACTGATCGATCAAGCAGAAAGACGCTGGGCGAACGGGGAATTCAATCCATTTGGATTAATCCGATTATATTAGCCTGCTTCCCAATGCTGAGCGCCAATCGGGCTTATGATTGTGATGGTCGAAAGCCTGATGTGCGCAGTGATGCAAGGAGGCTGTCATGGCAGAGGCAAAGAGGTCCAGTCTAATCCCAGCTAAAATCCTGGTTCCGGTCGATTTCAGCCCATCATCGCACCGAGCTCTGGAGCAGGCAACTGCTTACGCGCAGCAGTTCGATGCTGAAATTCACCTCGTTCACGTGATTCCGATGTTCCCATCTTCAAAGGTCTGGGATTTCATTCCTGAAGCCGAATTCATTCAAGAAACCACAAGGAAGGCTGAAGCGAGTTTCGCTGCCTGCCAGGCTGACCTCGCTGCTATGGGCATCAAGTTAACCTTTAGTGTGCGCGTGGCCAACGATGTCGTGGCAGCGATACTTGACGTGATCAAGCGCGAACGCATCGGACTGCTGGTAATTTCAACGCACGGAATTACAGGCTGGCATCCGCTGGCATTCGGTTCAATTGCCGAAAAGCTGATGAAGCTGGCAGGCATTCCAGTGCTTCTTATTCGCACACCCGATCCGGCGATCAAGAAAAATTCTCACGCCGGGCATTTAAAGAAACGCTGGTGATGCTATTGAGCGTCGCGAACGCAGCGGAAACCCACGCCGCCTGAGCGATCGTATCCCGGAGCCATGAGCAGCAGTTTGCTGTGCTCGCTGTTGCGGTAGGCCTGCGGAAAATACCAAAAGGAGCCCTGCGGCTGGTAATACTCGCCGCCACGCAGGATCGCCGCGCGCGTGTGCTCGTCGGTAAATTCGTCAGTCCACTGCCACACATTGCCCACCATATCCATCACGCCAAAAGGGCTCGCGCCCTGCGGATGCGCATCCACGGCATCAGGCGCAGTCATCGTGCGCCCGGTAACGGGATGCGGCACGTTGTCAATCTGCCACGCATTGCCCCACGGGTATGTGCGCCCGTCTGTACCCTGCGCGGCAAACTGCCACTCCCACTCGTGCGGAAGCCGCTTGCCGGCCCACTGTGCATAAGCCCGCGCATCCTCAAGCGAGACCCATGTCACGGGCCGATGATCCCAGCCCGCCGGGAAGTTCCCACCCTTCCAATCGCGCAGAAAATTGTTCGCGTCCTTGGGCGCGTAATGCGCAGCGTCAAGGAACTGCTTGAACTGCGCGTTGGTTACCGGATACTTGTCGATGAAAAACGTAGCCACCTGCATCTTGTGCTCGTGGTAGCGGCGCGGCACGTCTTCCCATGGATACTGCACATCCACGCCGGGATTTGCGCCGCCTTCAATCTCAGTGCCGTTGACAGCAAATACGAAATCGCCGCCCGGAATCCGAATCATGCCATCGGGAGCTTCCGCTGCCGGCTTCGTAGCCGCGATTGCAACCATCGTTTGCGTCACAATCGTGTGCTCATGCGAGAAACTCGCCAGAGGTTGCCGCGTCATCTGTGCCATACCCTGCATCAGCGACTTGATCGCGTTCGACGGCTCATTCGGAGTAGCAAGAATGGCGCCGTATCCATTGGCTTCCAAATCAAAGTTGAGCACCGCAGCCTGCTGTTCCACGTCAGGATGCAGTTCAACTCCGTGATAGAGATCGAAGTAACGCATGCCCGCCGCTGCGGGAACTGTGAACTGCCGCCCAGTAACGTTGTAGCTGTTGCGATTGACAATCGTCCATACCGTATCTGTACCGAGCGGCCAGCGGCTGGCATATACGCCGAAGCTGTGCATCGGATACAGCGGTTCCCACTCCGCGCTCACAAGAAACGGCGCCACCGCACGCTCAATCGTGGCAACGCGGCGCGTGGCTTCTGCGTCGCGCGGATTAATGCCGTTCCAGATGCCCCACACGTTCTCCCAG
>JADGNO010000238.1 GCA_017883405.1 Occallatibacter sp.
CGAGTTGAAGTGTTCTTGACGGTGGCCTGGATATTGGCGCCTTTCGCGGTTCTCTTCGCGCTCAGGCCAGAATATGCAAAGGTCGAATAACTCAAGCCGAAGCCAAAGCTGTAGAGCGGGTCACCGCTGAAGTAGCGATAGGTGCGGCCTTTCATGGAGTAGTCAGTAAACGCTGGCAATTGAGCGTCGCTCTTGTAGAACGTTACTGGCAACCGTCCCGCAGGATTGTTGATTCCAGCCAGCGTCTCCGCGATTGCGGTACCGGCTTCTTCGCCGCCGTACCATGCTTCGAGCACCGCCGCTGCATGGTCTGCTGCGTAGTTGGCACTGATTGCGCTACCGCCGGTGAGTACAACAATCACCGGCTTGCCTGTTGCGATTACCGTCTCGACAAGTTTTTCCTGGGGCGCAGGCAATTCTATGCTGTTTCGATCGTGGCCTTCACCCTCCATTTGCGAATTGAGCCCGACAAAAACAATCGCCACGTCGGAGTCCTTTACAACTTTCTCCGCTTCGGCAAGCAGTACGTCGCTTGGCGGAATCCAACTGAATTCGGCACTGCCGCCGGCGCCGTTCTGGCTGAACTCAACTTTGACGGCGTATTTGTGTCCGCCTTCCAACTGCATTTGTGTTTGCGGATTACGGAACATGCCGCCTCCCTGTCCCGGAAATACTCCCGCGTTAGACGCAGCCCCGGAACGTGCGCCGGGTGCTGCAGTCGGAGCTTGATTGGCGGGGGGAGTTTGCGGACGAACAGGCGGTCTGCCAAGCTCCAGTTCCTTGTCGTCGAGAAACAGCCGGACTTTGCCGTCGCGATTCCAGATGCTTGTCCGCGCGGTCAATATATATTCGCCTGTTGCCGGCGGAGTCAGCGTGCCGCTCCAGCGCACCGAATATTTGCCCTGCCCGATTGCCGCAGTAACGGCAGGATCGCCTGTATTGATATCGAAATTGACGCGAGATTCGGTGCGGCGAAGTTTCGGCTCTCCTTGAAAATCGGGATTGTCGAAGTACTCGGCCTGAATTCCCTTGCTGCTGCCGCCTGGCGTGGTCAGTACAGACGAGGACACAAGCGCGTGATTCGTGGCCGTATACGTTGCGCCCAGCGCATAGCGCACGTTGGCATTCGAGAACTGCTGGCTGATGCCCTCAAGCGGCGTTACCTGCTTCGAAGACATGCCGTTGTAATTGCCCAGCAGGCCAACTGGATCGTCTGCCGACGGGCCTACGACCGCAATTTTGCTCGCGGAATTCTTGAGCGGCAAAATACCGCCCTCATTCTTCAGCAGAACGATCGACTTCTGCGCTGCTTCAAGCGCGAGCGCCCTGTGTTCCTTCGAATCGTTCTCAGAAAAAGGGATCTTCGAGAACGGGACGCGCTCTGGTGGATCGAACATCCCGAGGCGGAAGCGTGCTTCGAAAAGCCTCACCAGCGAACGGTCAAGTTCGGCCTCGGTGATATGGGCCGCCTTAACTTCATCAACCAACGTCTTGTATTCTTCGCCGCAGGTGAGATCGGTGCCCGCCTTTACCGCCGCTACTGCTGCAGCGCCCATGGTGGCGGTGTATTTGTGATTGCGGAAGATGTCGCCCACCGCCCCGCAGTCACTTACAACATAGCCTTTGAAGCCCCACTGTTCACGCAGCCGTTTCTCAAGCAGATCTGTGCTTGCGCATCCGGGCACGCCGTCAACGGAGTTGTAGACACACATGATTGAAGCCGCATTACCTTCAGTGATCGTGGCGCGAAACGCGGGCAGATAGGTGTTGACCATGTCGTATTCGCTCGGCTGGGCATCGAAAGTGTGGCGCAATGGTTCAGGCCCGCTGTGCACAGCGTAGTGTTTTGGCGTTGCCACGACTTTCAAATAATGAGGATCGTTTCCCTGCATGCCTTTCACAAACTCGACGCCCATGCGGCTGGTGAGGTACGGATCTTCTCCGTACGTCTCCTGGCCGCGTCCCCAGCGCGGATCGCGGAAAATGTTCACATTGGGCGACCAGTAAGTGAGCCCTGCGGTGCGGCCCGGCAGGATGCCCGCTTCTACCGGTGCGGGATGACGCTTGGCTTCGTTGTACTTGGCACGCGCCTCAGTTGAAATGGCGTCCGCCACGCGATGGAGCATGTCGGTGTCCCAGGAGGCACCCATGCCGATTGCCTGGGGGAAGACAGTAGCGCGGCCCTGGGCAACGCCGTGCAGCGCTTCGTTCCACCAGTTGTAGATGGGCACGCCAAGGCGCGGAATCGCGGGAGCGGTGCTCTGCATTTGCAGAACCTTCTCGTCGAGCGTCATCCGGGAGACGATATCCCTGGCGCGAACATCCGGCGACAAACTTGGATTTGTGTACGGAGCCTCGCTCGGTTGTTGAGCAAACAAAGGTGCACTTGAAGCCAACATCAATGCAATTACAGAGAAAGCACGTTTCAATGTAGGGTCTCCTCGGATTCGCAGATCTCGTGGAGTATAAAGGACAACCCGAGTGAATGTCCGTGACAAGCGGACGTCGGTTCGTACAGTGACTGGGGTTGCTCGTGCCAATCGGCCCCAACCAAGTCCGTGGGCTGAAAAAGACGAACTGGCACAAACCAAGACCGTCGACGAAGATTGTCGGCAGCCCGAGTGAAATACATGGGGCAACTTGTGCGTGAGAAGTGAGGCACTGTTGCAGGCTTCTGGCCAGATTGTGGAAGGCAGCCAAAGCCGTTGAGGTCAGAAAAAGAAATTTACGATGGCGCTGAAGATGAGGCCGTTGGCAACGCGCGGCGTAATGTCGGGCCCGGCGTGGTAGCTCAACCCGGCGCTCACGAAAGTACCCCGGCCGATATGCATGTTATAGCTCCCGGTTACTGTGCTCCCGTTTCTCCACACGGTCTTACCTTGAGCCATGAGGTTCTTCAGCAGCCACGGGCTGTAAGTTGAATAAGACGCCACCAGCGACGCAGTATCGTCGGGTCTCGAGCGAAACGGACCCTCATCATAAAGTCTGAATTCGTAATAGCGCGTGTACGCATTCAAGTCCATGGCGGTGCCCATGGCAGAAGCGCCGGCGTAGATTCCTCGCGCCGGATGCTCAAGATCGCTCTGGTAAAACTCGTGGTCGGCGAGTATGAAGGCGCAGAAATTTCCTGGCGTGGGTACGCCGGTGCGGCTATTTGGAAATGGAGTCGTGTTGTGAATGTAGCCCGCTCGCACCCACGTCTGTCTGGAATCTTTGGTGGCGCTGTGAAGGTAGCCGGCCTCATAGACGTTCACGAGTTTGTCGCCCTTGGGCATGAATCGGAATCCCGTCGAATTGCGGTTGATTGTCGCGGGACCTCCGGACGGATCGAGCGAGCGTTGGAAGGACGCCTTGAAGTAGGTCTGCCTGGGTCCATTCAACTTCAGATTGAATGAAGGAGCGGTGAGCGGAAAGTGCGAAAGGCCCACTTCATACGGAAGAATCGCGTAAACGCCTTGGCTACCCGTCGAAAGTGAACCACCAACCTGCATACCAACAAACTCGAAGTCGTTCGCAATGTATCCGGCCTTGGCCTCAATCTTCCCCTCGGCAAAACTCTTATATAGATACAAGGCGCTCATTGCCATTGAAGAAGGCCCAGCATTGTTCCAAGTGACCCAGGTGAGGCCGGCTGCGAAGTAGAGCTGCGCGCTGTGAAGATGGATGTCACGCATATCGTACGTGAGTATGGGATTTGCCATCAGTCTGAAAAAAGGACGCTCGCCCTGGTAAACCTGTTCATTGGCGGGCACCGGCGAATTGAGAAAATCCTGACTATACATCAGCGTTGAATTGTTCCGAAGCACCACGCCCTTACTGTAAAACTCACGACGAAAATCTGAATCCGCGCCTAATACCGAATCGGTAAACGGCGGCATGTGAATATCAGCACCAAGGAGATTGAGATTCTCGATTCCTGGTTCCGTCGAATTTGCTATCGAAGCATGCTCAGAAATTTGCGCTGAGCAGAATGGCCCAATCAACAAGACCGCAAAAAATAACAATTTGTGGTTCATCGTCTTCCACTTTCTCTATCTACGCTTACTCCGCATGCTCGAAGATGGATGCTGGAGTGCAGAGACCTCGCCTGCCACTCTTGCGGTCGGAAGTGATGGCGCGAATTGGCGGCTCGGTCTGATTTTGTATTGAATGATTCCTGTCAGCGTAACCGGACAAGAACTGCTTGCGGGGCCATTGCAGCAGTTCTTGCCGGTCGATTGTTGATCCATCGTGGGGTGGATCAACCCTGTAGAATCTGCCGTGCCTCGCTTTCCGGATCGTTCACCATTCGGCAATCGTTATCCCAGACCATGGTCTGGTTGTGCTCTGGATCAGATGGGGTCCATGTCAGGCCAGGCTGGCTTGGATTTCCGGTGCGAGCAAAGTTCGCCCACGCGGTTGCCATCTTTTTTGCGAGAGCCTGTGCCTCGGGTGTGTTTCCCGTTCCCTGTTCGCAGCGCTTGGTGTTATCGAAGCAAAATGCGAGCTCTGCCGTATGCCATGCACCGGCATCTCCGCCGAGCATCGGCGATTGCCAACAAAAATAGTATTGATACACCGGCGCTGCACGCAGTTCGTGTTTCATCTTCGCCATGCGAACTACATTGTTACGGAACCCCACTCCTGAGACGCCGTACGACAAGGTTC